>NZ_AP025505.1:300000-395604 GCF_024347575.1 Vibrio pelagius | reverse complement strand
AAGTAATACCAACGGTTGTATCTTATTCGAAAACGGAAAACTATCCGTTGCTTGTTGCTCTCAAATACCAAAATATCAACAGCACCAGTGTGATTAAACCGACAGCTGCAACTTTATATTTTTTAATTAACTGTTCAGCTTTATCACCGGCAACATACATGACGATGGCAATCCCGAAGTACCTGATCGAACGAGACAGACCCGTTGCGAATAGAAATAAAGATAACGAAAAAGAAGTTGCTCCCGCTGACAACATCGCTATTTGAAATGGTATTGGCGCTACACCTAAGGTCATGATAAACCAGAAACCTTCAGTATTCATTCTCTGTATAACCGTGTCGAGGCGTTGCTCTGATATCCAGTTTTCGACGAGCCAATCTCGCAGTAGTTCGAAGGTAAAGTATCCAAACGCATAACCCAATAAGGCGCCCGTCATACAACCTAAGGTTGCCATTAACGCAATCTGCCAAATCTTATCACGTCGTTTCTGCAACAGTGGAATAAGTAGTGCTTCTAGAGGAATAGGAACAATCGTAGACTCAAGAAGAGAAGCCGTGAAAATACCGCCTAAAATATTTTCAGATTCGATGAGAGCTTTGGTTTTTCGTTTCAATTTTTTAACCATGCACATTTATCCTTCAAAATGCAACGGGATCAACCCTAAAACAAACTACGCCTTTCGTTATCAACTAATCGTAATTTGAGGACGACTTACTTTGCTTAGCACAACATTGATAAGTACCAGCAACGGTCCTCCTATCAACATGCCCATCGCTCCCCATAACCAACCCCAAAACACTAACCAAACAAACAGAATCAAAGGGTTTAAACGGAACCTTTTGCCAAGTAAAGTCGGGGTCGCTAATTGACTCTCTATGAGATTGATGACCAAAAAAAGCGAAGCAACAGTCAATGAGTAGCTTAAGGATTCAAACTGCAAAAAGGACACCAAGGCAAAACAAGCCACTGAAATCATCGGCCCAAGATAAGGGATATAGTTCATCAAACCAGCAAATGCTCCCCATAAAAACGGGTCTTTGAGCCCCATCATGTAGAACACGCAACCAACGACCAATCCCAAACAAATGTTGATAATCGTGATAGAACTTATGTAGCGCGATAGATCAGTTTGGACCACTTTCACAAGCCCAACCACTTTACGTTTATCAGAAAATCGCGTGAGCAAAGATAAACATTGAGAATACATCTGTCGGCCATAACTCATCATGAAGTACGCCATAAAAAGTGCGACCATCAACTGTGTGACTATCGTTGGAGTTGTGGTGAGTACTGATTTAATAATAGAAAATGAGGTATTACTTGTAAGTCCATCATGCGTCATCGTGCTACTCAGAGTGAAATCAGTCTCTTTGACCAACTCACTATTCTCAGTAGCTTCACTGACTTCGTTAGAGACGTTCTCAATTAACATGGGTAACTTAGACCACCATTGCTGAGCAGGCTCACTTAACAGGTTTAAGCTCAACACAATGAAACTAACGAACCCTAATAAAACAGCGATAACGTTGATGATACGAGGAATGCCAAAACGCACTAATCGATTGACTAACGGGCTACATAGAAGTGAAATAAAAAAACCGAAAAAAACGGGCAACAAAAAGGGTTTTGCAACATGTAATATGAAAATGAACATTATGATAAGAGCAATGGTCATTAAACTAAGCTGTAATATCCTATCTCTTTTAACGTCCATCATATTCCTCAGATATTAAGATTTTGTTTCCGATTAGTCACACCAAATTCAGTGGTGAATAACGACATTGGAGATGAAACCCATTAATTATTGTTCAAGTGAACGAATTAATTGGCGAGCCTGTTTATAGCCATAAAAAAGCGTTCTGATATTTTTAGCTTTGCTTGTGGCAATCATACTGAGTGCTAAGATCCCTACTGAGTGGAGTGGGTACTCCTGGACATAACTTTTTCCTTTAAAATAAAGCAGATTCATGCTGAGTCCGATTTGACGAGATTTACTATCACACTCAAGCCTTTTCATTAAAATTTTCCGCTGCCGTTTTTTCATTGATCGCATGATAAAATCTCCCAAGCTGCTCTTTAGTGTATTTAAAACCCACGAATTGGGTGTAATATCGACTGCCGAGTCCCAAAAGCACAAGGATAGCGCCAAACGCTCCAATGAACGCGCCGTACCCTACCAGAAGGTTCGAAGTTAAATAGTACCCAACAACTCCAGCACCGACAGCGATGCTAATTAGAAACATCGGCAGTAGAGTCACGAAGAGGAATTTAATGACAATCAGTTTTCTACTCGCGGCAACCGTGTTATGCAACTCCAAAGAAAACAACTCAAAAATCGATAGGAACCACTGTTGAGTGTGAGACTGGAGAGCAGTTAGGTCTTGTAGAAGCCCCTTTAGTTGAACAAACGCATGATCTAGAAGCTCCGCTTCGCGGTCTTGAGGCTCATTGTGTGCGTCTTTGGAATGATTAGACTGCATAACTTTCCTCTTCGTGTTCACTAAAGCTTATTTGATTAACTTAGAAATTGCCCAGCCTGCAACAAATGCGCAGCCAACGCTCAAAAGCGGACGCTCTTTAATCATATTTTCAGCCTGCTCTGCTTTACTTTTTACAGTTTCAGAACCTGCTTCTAGCGTATCTTGAACAGTATTTTTGACATTTTCTATTGCTTCTGTAGCAACCTCTTCTGCCATCTCATAAACTTCTTCGGCTTGTTGCTTAGGATCCGTTTTTTTACTATTTGCATTTGGCATACATAATCTCCTTAACTGAGTTAATTGGAAAAAATAAAGTGATCGCAAGACAGTAATTATCACTTCTTACAATAAGCCAAGCGAACATCATGCCAACTTTAAAACATCCTGCTATATATGGTATTTTCGGGTTCAAGATAAGTTAAAGTCTCAGTGTTCATGTAATATTTTCACTTATTTTTTCTACCAATTGTATCTTTTACAAAAAAACAGGCTTCTCTATCCATAAATTAGGATTCAATGGTGGTTTTATTTGGCACGCAACATGCTTTATTCCTATTACGTGAAATCCAAATGAGGCAATATGAGTAATAAAAACATTTCATCCATTATTAGTTTGATAGAAAGTGGAAATATCATATATGAAAGAGCGATATCCAATGTGGATAACGAAGATATAAGAGAAAGTCTTTTTGATATATATGCCGTCAAGAAGTGTGTTGAGCTAAAACTAAAATCGCTCTCCAGACCTTCAAAACAGCATCAAATCATTCCAGACAGCTATACCATTAATGCTCGACGTTGCTGGATTGAAGCAGAGGAAGGCCAAGGCAGAGCTGATAACCACCTCTATCTCAAACACCTGTCAGGCATAGAAGAAAAAACCATTGATGACATCGCAATTTTATCAGATCAAGTACCAGAATTAAGACAAAAAATAACAACTATTCAGAGAGAAGTAGAAATGTGTCGTCATCATCTTCGTGGCTTACAGTCAATGGATTGAGCAGTCAATTTGTGCAGGTATGGAAAAACAGTTCGGACAAGAAGGAGTATCAATATGCGGATTGAAAATAACAATGGGTCTATAGACGCGACGCACGACCAACGGATAGATAAAATATTATTTGCTCTTAAAGGACATTATCAATCATGCCGCGATCTCGTTGAGTACAGGGCGCATCAAGCTCTCTCTAGAGCTGCAAGTCGATTTTTAAAAATCGAGCGTTCAATGATCAATGAAATTAAACTTAAAATTAGTGACTTAAATCCAGAGATAGATAGTTCAGCGCGGAAGTACCAGCCTATTGTGATTAGCAATTACGACGAGATGTATCAGAGCAACCGACAGTTAATCACGTATTTGAAAAATGCGATTGGCACATTTAACAATCCGAAATTGTCGTCATTCTTCTCTTACTGGGTTGCCGCATTGCAGGTGGAAAATGACGAAATGGCGAAGCACTTATAGCATATATCGATTTTATCCGTCGCATGCAAACTAGAGTAATAAAAAAGCGTCAAGCCTATTTGCTTGACGCTTTTTAATATTGTGATCATTTTATATTAGAGACATTATTCGACACTATACTTGATAGACTTTCTCCTCCTTTCGCCTCAAAATCCAATGTGCGAATAGGAAACGGAATCGTAATCCCAGCATCCGACAGTGATTCTTTAATCGCTACAATACTGTCATTTTGTGCTTCCATGTAACCATAGTCACCAGGGTAATCAATCCAAAACCACACTAGCAAGTTGATACTACTATCGGCAAAACTAGCAGCATGAACAGCTGTGTCATCAGGGTTACTCACGTAAGGTTTCTGATTAATAGCTTCTGTTATTACTTTGGTTGCCAAAGTTGGACTGTCCGCATAAGAGATACCTACCGGAATTTCTATTTTTCTGACACCTTTTCGGCTGTAGTTCGTCAGGATGTTGCGAAACACCATTTTATTGGGAATCATCACCTGCTGACCTGAAAATGTCTCCACAAGAGTGTTGCGCAAATTAATCTGAATGACTTGCCCCATCACACCGTTGGATTCAACAATATCTCCTATTTTGAATGGTTTGCGGATACTCATTGTGATCCCTGAAATCAGGTTTTCAGTCATATCCTGGAAAGCAAAACCAATAGCGAGCCCCAAAATCCCTGCACCAGCGAGGAGTGATGTGACCGTACCTTGCAAGCCAACGAAATCTAATGCTACAAAAAAACCAACGGTTATTATGCCCACCTTAACAATCGATGCTAATAAGTTAGTCGCTTCCTTTGAATCTACGACTCGGTCGCTCAAATTCCTAAACAATCGACCGCCTAAGTTGGCGATAAAGATAAAAGCAAACAACGTAAGGATCGCTACAATAATATTCGGAATCAACTTGATGGTTTCAACAAGCCAATGCTCCAGCTTTTGTTCAATCAAATGATTAAACTTCTCAATGTCAAAAGAGAGGTTCATCTCCATGATGATCTCCTTTATTTTTAGTTCGTTCTATGATCGCTGACTAGGGAATGCAAACGGATAAGGCATGGCTTTTAATACTTATCTCAAGTGACTCTGCAGAGAACTTTTCTCCGTCAATGACATAATTAATCTGTCGATTTGAGTCGATTTTGACTCGCTTTGCAGACTCATATTCAAAGAAGGAGGCTTGTTCTTTGAGCCCTAGGCTTGAGAGGAGTACATCAGACATCGCTAAAGCTCTTTCCCCAAGCGAATCAGTATGTTCTAAATAGGTAATATGCAATTGGCCATCATCAGGTCTTGGCTCTTTCCCCCCTTGAGCAAGCACCGTGCTGAAAGGCGATGTGTTGGCAACCACTAAACTTTGTAATTCGGCTTCTCGTGATACCTCCCCATCTATAGTGACTACAAACCACTGGCTTTCTCCTACGACAACCGCAGAAAACAGACCCGACAAGTAAGCCAGTTGGCCACTTTTATTTTTCTGTTCACGATGAGCGTAATCAATCATCTTCTCTTCAAACCCAATACCAAGAATGAGCAGTATTGGCTGATCGTTACAGTACGCTAAATCCATTTTCTTAGAGTTGCCAGATAAGATAGCCTCGCAAGCCTTTTCAACAGGCGACATTTTTGTCGCAAAACCATAAAGTACATGGCATAAAGCATTTGCTGTCCCCAATGGGATAATCCCGAGGGCTATGTCTGTCCCTACGATTTGTCTTGCCACCTCGCTGACGGTACCATCGCCGCCAGAGACTATGATATGAGAGGCATTTCTCGCTCTAGCTCGTTCGGCTAAAGATTCCGCTGACACTTCTTTACTGGTGGTCGCTATCTCTAAATTGAACTTTCGGGTTAGCTCTCTAATAACCTGCTGCTCATATGTTTTCCATTTTCCCCCACCCGCGACAGGGTTAGCAATTAGGCAGCATTTATCTTCAAGGTGGAGTAGCCCTTTATCACAGATAGCATTCAACACTTTTCTTTGTTTTTTATTTAACTGTGCAGTGCTTCGTACATCATTGATGTCTTTGAGCACCTGTTCCACCCTTAAAGATGGGTTTTTCGCTAGCAGATATGCAGCAACCACAAACACTGAGCGCCCACGTCCAAGTGCACAATGAACAACCACTGACCTCGATTGGTTTATCTGAGTGTCTATCCAATTAAGCGCATGTTTAAGCTTTCGTAGTTTAGGGACTTGATGATCGAGAACAGGGGTATTGAGATAGTGGAACTCATCGCTGGTCATAGCACTCTCTAACCCAGAGAACTCCGCTGTTACATCAACAATACACGTTATATTTTGCGATTGCAGAAATGCCAAGTCGGATGGGAGTAAACGTCGTGAGACATATAACCCCTCTCCTACTTTCTGAATAGGCTCAACTTTATCTCTTTTTATAGCCCAGATATTGTATAAACGAACACCCAGAAAAAAAGGAATAAACGCCCATCTGATCCACCATGCTATTTTTCCATCACTATTTTTTCTGAATATGGATGGCATCTTGAAGATATAGGCCACGCTAACGATAGACACCGATAACCCTGACCAGACGAACAGTAAGCTAAATAATACATTGGGGACAACCAGTGCCACGGAAAAACAAGCGATAGCAATGAGAATATAGTACTTAACAATAAACATAGTGAGGCCTTAATTTCTTTGTTTCTTCGTGTAAAAAAAAGGGTCCATAAATGAACCCAGGTTGTTAAACCAAAACCTACGCTTCACTGTTAAGCTTAGGTTACACTTCGAATCAAGCCATTTCTTGCTCATACTTTCTAGCTAACGTTTCTTTTTGTTTGGAGTCTAAAACTCGGCCAGCTGTTTGAAAGAAACGCTGCTCTTCTTCTTCTAAGTGATGCTCCACCTTGTGCTTTAGTGTTTTCATCAATGTGAGCCAGGCTGGTGAAGACATTTCGGTGTCATCCAATTGAGCAAGCACCTTATCGATACCGTGGTGTTCAGCAATACCGTGCCTAGTCATATCAACAGACTTATCACTCTCTATCAAAGGAGAATAGAAATGTCTCTCTTCCGCCACCGCATGTTTAGTTAATTCCTCTTTAAGACTGGAATAAAATTCTTGCCTAGCTTGAGAATCGCCTGATGTTTTGAGTATTGCATCCATCAAAAGTCGTTGCTTCTCATGGCTATCTTTCAACACATCAAATATGTTTTTCATATTTAGCTCCTGATTCATTTCTTTTGTATGAGATTCGGATGATTTAATTCATAAGTTAATGCGTGTTATTAGCAGTCCTGATCTTTGGCATCCATTTGCTCTTTCACATTCTCACAACTGTCCTCGATCTTATTTTGAACATCCTCTATCGTCTCATCTGCTCGTTCACCCGCTTTTTCAAGGGGACCATCGTCACTACATGCGGCAAGCGTAAAAGCGAGACCTGAAACCATTAGGAAACGGAAAATAACTGTACTTATATTCATAAAAACTCCTAACTCTTATTTTTGTTAATTAAACTCATCACCACTGACACAAGCAACGAGATGACAAATATATAAAACATAACTTTAGCTACTGTGGCCGCAGCGCCTGCTATACCACCAAATCCAAATAAAGCTGCAATGATGGCAAGAACGAAAAATATTAACGCCCAATGAAGCATAATAATCTCTCTTCGGTTTATTCGGGAATTTGTTATTGAATTACTTCAAGTTTATCAATGACTTTATCAACATCAGAAGTGTTACGAGCAATAGATAATGCGAGGTCATGCTCAGTATCCGATGCCACCGACCCCTTCAACACAACGGTATTTCCATTAGTTTCTACTTCGATATCAGAACCACTGACTTCCGTATTCATTAGCAGTCGAGTCTTAACAATGGCCGTTATCTTAGTATCCATTAAAACCTGAGTTGACTCTTTGTTCTCTTTTTCATTGTCGATGACCGTCAGTTCATTTTTGACCGATTTAACACGATCAAGACTTAATACTAATTCCTCGGCAAGGGATTTTTCTGTCTCATTTTCTACCGACCCTGTTAAAGTGACAACTTGGTCTTTAACATAAGTATTAATATCAAAAGAGTTCAGATTAGAATTCAGTAATAAAGTTGTTTCCGCTTTGCCATCAATCCAAGCATCTAACGTCTCTTCTTTCCACATACTATCTGCAATAGCCACAGAAGAAGAAGTAGCAATAACCGTTGTTAGTAGAATTTTACTTGCAATGTTTTTCATTATTTTTCTCCTTTTTTAACTGACACCACTAACAGAGCAAGCTGCATGCCAAAAAGATAAGCAATTGAATTAAAAGACTTTTAATTTAAAATAAAAACCTTGAATAATATTATTTACGATGCTGGATGAACATTTTACAAGGAGTGTTTGTAAAAAGTATAAATACTCGAACCTTGATATTCAGCAATGCGAAATTAATAAATTCAAAAACATAAAAAACTCACCCTATACGTTGTAACTATCAGGAAAGAAACATACATTCTCATTGCCTATACCTCGTGTTATCATCACTCTCACTACTGTTTAAAGAGAGTTAAATCATGACATTACCAACACTGTTCGTAGAATTGAAAGATCAGAAACTACTGTCTCAAATAAACTCTCTGGAGGAGTTGTCACGATTTGATACGATAAGCAATAAGGACAACGAGCACTGGATAGATAGCCTACAACGACTTCAACCTAATGCCGCTATTGTTGAAGTATCTCAATTTACCAATGATGATTTCGTCGCCCTATCAAGTGCAACAGGCCTAGAAGAATTAGATTTAATCATCATCGGTTCCGGTGCACCCAATAAGAATTTAGACATGATGATGAAAAGCGGTGCTATTTTTCACTACAGAAAGCCGGTCGATATTCAAACGTTAGCGGATACTCTAGCGGACTTCAGTCAATACTTTTTGGAAAGACAAGAAGAGGGAAAAAAAATATCCACAAGCGATTTAGACCAGTTTGGGATGTTAGTGGGTTCCTCGAGGCCTATGCATAACTTGTATCGCACACTCAGACGCGTAGCGAAAACAGAAGCCAACGTATTGATTGTTGGTGAGAGTGGCGCCGGCAAAGAACTAGTCGCGCAGACTATTCACCTTGCCAGTGATAGAAAAGAGCAGCCTTTTATTGCTATAAACTGTGGCGCCATCAGTCCAGAATTAGTGGATAGTGAGCTCTTTGGTCATGAAAAGGGGGCGTTTACAGGTGCTAACCGAACACACCAAGGTGTTTTTAAGCAAGCTGAGGGAGGGACGTTGTTTCTTGATGAAGTCACAGAAATGCCCCTTGAGCATCAAGTAAAACTGTTGCGAGTGCTTGAAACTGGTGAGTATCGCCCGGTCGGCAGTAATACACTTCATGTTGCCAACACACGTATTATCGCGGCGACCAACCGTGATCCCCAAGTGGCTATTGAAGAGCAATTTCTACGAGAAGACCTCTATTTTAGGTTAGCTCACTTCCCTATTAATATTCCCCCCCTCAGAGAGCGAGGCTGTGATATTGTCGGCCTTGCTAAGCACTTCATCGCGCACCGGAATGCGAACGAAGTTGCCCCAAAAGCTATTTTGCCCTCCGCCCTCGAAAAAATCGCAGCGCATACATGGCCAGGCAATGTTAGGGAATTAAAACACTGCATCGAACGAGCGTTCATCTTGGCAGACGATACAATTAAAGACGAGCACCTCATTTTTGATACGCCCCCATTAGAAACAGGGTCAACTCTAGAAGATAGGGTACCGGCAGGTGTGGCATTGGAAGAGATAGAAAAAGCCGCCATTATGAACACGCTTGAAGAAAATGAAGGCAACAAAAAAGAAACAGCTGAGGATTTAGGGATAAGTATAAAAACCCTCTATAACAAACTGGATAAATATCAAAACTAGTAAAGCTAGTTAAACCACTTTTGGTGATGAGTAGGACCAAGCATAGCCCAATCTGTAGGGAAACCTGGCCACCTTGTTATAAAGGTGGCTTTTTCATCTTCAACTAAGCAACCGAAGCCGAGAAGACGGTGGTTAATGCTGCTTACTCTCGAAGTGTCTAACGACATAATCGATAAAAGTTCTGACTTTTTGAGATTGCTCCCTATGGAAAGGATAAACGACATACAGTGAATGCTTATCAACTTGCCACATCGGTAAAACTTCAACTAATTCCCCTGACTCTAACTCACTTTTAACGAATAAATCAGGAAGCAAGCAGATACCGTGGCCTGAACACGCTGTTTGTTTGAGTGCCAACCCACTGTTTACCACATAAGCGCTTGATGTGAGCTCAATCTCTTTGACTTCATCCGCATTTCTAAATCGCCAACGCCTAGCTGACGAAGAAAAACTGTATATGAGGCACTTGTGATGATCGAG
Organism: Vibrio pelagius; assembly: GCF_024347575.1. NCBI lineage: Bacteria > Pseudomonadati > Pseudomonadota > Gammaproteobacteria > Vibrionales > Vibrionaceae > Vibrio > Vibrio pelagius. The sequence continues at coordinate 385,294 of NZ_AP025505.1, read as the reverse complement.
GTCTTCTGGCTTAAGAATCTCTCTGGATTTTGAAAGGTACTCAGGAGAAGCGCAAAGCACTCGTCTCATATCGATTAATTTTCGGGATCTTAGACTAGAATTGCTTAACTCCCCCCCACCCCGAATCGCAATATCAATGCCTGAGTCGATGAGATCGATATACTGGTCACTCATAACCACTTCAATAGACAAATCAGGATATTGGTGCATGAAATCACAAACAATGGGGTTAATTTCTAAAATGCCTAACGACATAGGAACGCTGATTTTCAGCGTTCCTTTTAACGTATGAGACGACTCAATGACTGACAAATCTGCATGTTTCAAATCATCTAATATGTTGCAAACCTGATTGTAGTAAAGTTGACCATTCTCCGTTATGTGCATGTTTCGTGTCGTTCGGTTTATCAGAGGGCTTTTAAGATAGTCTTCCAACTCATTGATATTCTTACTAACTGCTGCTTTTGACAAGCATAAATCTTCAGCTGCTGCTTTGAAGCTTCCCAGCTCTACAACTCTTCTGAAAACGGTTAGCGCCCTTATTTTATCCACTTCATCCTCACTTAAAACCTTTATTGTTCACCTAAAGTAAACTGTTTGGTCACTAATATATAGTTTATTCACTATTTTTGGTCAATTAGTATTTGATGGTGAGTTTGACGTAGCGATTAAAGCTGAGCTGGAAACGCTGATGTCTTCTTTTAAAAACGCACAGGTTACATAAGTTTAGGTAATTCAATGAATTAAGGTGGATTTTATTATGGCTGTATTAGAAAAAGGGATTTGGTATCCAAATAAAGAAGTAAACGAACTCTCTAGTGAAGACAGCTTTGACCTGCCAGAAGTCGCAGAGCAAAAGCGTTATCACTTATACATGTCATTTGCGTGCCCTTTTGCTCATCGTCCTTATTTGGTTATCAATTACCTAGGACTGAATGATGCGATCTCCGTTTCATCTGTCGCCGCAAAGCGATATGCCGAAGAGTGGTTGTTTGACAATGCTCATTCCGACCCTTTATTTGATTCTAAGAACTTGGTTGAGCTGTACCAACGAGCAAATCCACATTACACCGGCAGGGTGACAGTCCCAGTATTGTGGGACAAACAAGAACATATCATAGTAGGAAATGACTCTGCTGCAATAGCGATGGATCTTGCCACTAAGTGGCTACCTTTAGCTAAGAACAAAGTTCAGTTAGTTCCAAACACCCTGCGAGAAGAAATAGAAATGCTCAACGAGTGGTTACACCTTAACGTGAATCGGAAGGTCTACCACGTTGGTTTTGCCAAAGGGCAGTCAGAGTATGACCTCGCCAGCGATACCTTGTTTGATGCTATGGAGCAGTTGGACAGAAAACTAAGTCAAGCTCGTTATCTGCATGGTTCGAGCATCACGCTATCGGATCTATTTCTGTTACCGACACTGGTGAGATTTGAAGCCGTTTATGAAGTTCACTTCAAAGCCAATAAAAAGCCACTAAAAGCCTTCGAGAATCTTTACCGCTATATGCTGGATTTACTCAGTCACGAAAGTATCAGAAAAACGATCGATATCGATTACATGAAACTGCATTACTATTTCTCACACACGCACATTAATCCACATAGAATTGTTCCTGCTGGCCCTACTATAACTTGGTAAGTTAGCAACGCTCAATTTGGCGGCATGTAAGGCAAGTGAACAACTACTACAAAGTTTAAAGACAGCCTATTAAAAAGGTATCGCCTCAAACAGAGTGCGTACCTTTTTAAGTCATCGTTGGTGATCCTTTAAATACTACGCATAGGTCATCTTAGTTGCGAGAGCGAATCGGTTCCAAGCATTAATCATAATGACTTGCATCATCGACTCTGCAAGCAACTCTTCTCCAAGCAAATCTAAACACTGCTGATAAGTCGTTTCCGAAACCCCGGCATTGAAAATCATTGTCATTTCGTCGGTGAGCGCTAGTAACGCTCGCTCCGTGCTATTGAATAGTGGCGACTCTTGCCATGCTGAGATAGCAAACAGCTTGTGCTGTGAAACACCAGCTTGTAATGCTTCAGTTGTATGCATTTGAATACAATAAGCACATTTGTTGATTATTGATGCTCTAATTTTAATTAATTTCTTAAGTTCATTAGATAGCGCTCCATTCGATAAATGCCCCTCTATAGATAACATTGCATTCAAAGATTTAGACTGAACTTGACCGAGATCGATACGTTTTGACATTTTAACACCTCTATTTGGTTAGAAAATATCGCTACCAATGCGATAGCGTTATTGTCCACAATTCGAAAAAGAAGCAGAATAGGTATATTGTGTGAATCAGTTGTGCGTAAAACGCAAAGGTGAATATGTGTTCGAGCTGATAAAAATATTTGACCAAGTGGTGGCGTCAGGCAGTTTCTCTCAAGCAGGTAGAGCTCTAAATATGGCTCCTTCTTCTGTAGCTAGGAATATAGATAATCTTGAAAACAAAGTTAAAGCTTCACTATTTAAGCGCAGTACACGACAGCTCATACTCACTGAGGAAGGACAATATTTTTACGAGCAATCTGCCAAAATCTTACGAGATAGCGATCGATTATTGGAAGAAATGCAGGGAATTCAAGGCGAACCAGAAGGCGTGCTGCGAATTTCAGTTTTCGAAAGCTTCGGCAATTTGTGTCTTACTCCACTGATCCCTGAGTTTCTAGAACGATATCCTAAAATACAAGTTGAGTTAGAACTGGATAACAACGTAGTCGATTTAAATAGTGAAAATATTGATGTGGCGATCCGAATTGGTACACCGCAAGACAGCCGACTCAAAGCTCGCCACCTGCTTACCAATAACGCGTCACTCGTTGCAGCTCCGCCTTACATTGAAAAGTATGGAAGTATCGCTCATCCCGAAGACTTACAGCACCACAACTGTTTGTTGATTCACAATGAACGGCAAAAAAACTATTGGTACTTCAAAAAGAATACTTCGAGCAAAAAAGTGTTAGTGACGGGCAACTTGATATCAAAAGGTGGCTCTCCTCTTTTAAACGCTGCACTTAGCGGGGTTGGCGTGCTTTTGCTATCAGACTGGATGCTAAAGCCTTACTTAGAAAATGGGCAGCTGAAGGTGTTGCTCCCTGATTGGAAATCAATGCTCAATGAACAAGGAAGCGGTGAAATCTTCGCAATATATAAAAGTACTCACTACCCAAGGCCTCATATCCGTTTGTTTATTGATTTTTTAGTCGAAAAACTGGAGCCTTTAAAACGTATTCATCAGCCTTAGTTTCGCTTGAGTGATTGGGTTACGAGGGTTTTGTTCGATTTATTGTCTCCTACCCCATACCGTCGGACACTTCTTAGCTAAAAAGTGTCCTCGAATGTTTCAGATCACTCTTATCAAATCTTGGCGTGACAGTGCAACTCTAATCAATGTCAAGTTAACAGCGACGAGTTCTCTATTTCCAAGCAGTCACCGTAACTCACCCCTTTCTCAGTCAGTTACGTTTGACTAAACCAAAGTGCTTTTTACCACGTTTAATCAACCAATATTGATCAAACAGTGGAAAACCTAATTGTACGTTATCTGGTTTTATTTTTTCTCCATTCACGCTAACAGCATTGTCTTCAATCAGCTCTCTAGCGATGCGTTTTGATTTTGCTAATCCTAATTCAACCAACAGCTCAACAACGTTTTGCTGAGTGCTTTCGATGCTTGGAATGCCATCTAGCTCTAATTGTTTGACCTCACTATAGCTCAACTTCTCAACGCAATTTGTGAATAATGCATGTGTAATACGCTCTGCGCTGATCAGACCTGACTCACCATGAACAAAACGAGTCATATTCTGCGCCAGAATCTTTTGTGCCTTGGGTTTACCGAAACTTGACCTATCTTGCAACTCTATCTGTTCGATCTCTTCACAGGTTAAAAATGTGTAGTATCGAAGAAGGTTGTAAACATCGGTATCCTCAGTAGATAACCAGAACTGATAAAACATATACGGTGATGTTTTTTCAGGGTCAAGCCAAATGGCCCCGCCTTCTGTTTTACCAAATTTAGTACCGTCAGATTTCGTTATCAAAGGTAGGGTCAAACCAAACACTTGTTCTCCATTCTGACGACGTGTTAGATCAATACCACTGACAATATTTCCCCATTGGTCATTACCTCCAATTTGCAAACGGCAACCTAAGTTTTTGTTAAGCAAAGCAAAATCATAAGACTGGAGTAAACTGTAACTAAATTCTGTAAATGAAATACCGTGCTCAGGCCTTTGCAATCTTTGTTTTACCGACTCACGACTAATCATATTATTGACCGAGAAATGCTTACCGACGTCACGGAAAAAATCAATAATATTGATGTCTTTCATCCAATCTGCGTTGTTGACGATAGTCATAGGCTGGCCTAAATGAGGGGTAAGCAACTTCTCGATTTGAGTTGTTAAACCTTTGACCCAGTTGGCTACCACGTCTTCAGTATTCAAATTGCGCTCGATTGCTTTAAAACTTGGATCGCCAATCATACCGGTCGCACCACCAATAAGCGCTAGCGCTTGATGTCCGGCATCTTGGAACCGTTTAAGCATAATTAAAGGGACTAAATGTCCGATATGAAGGCTGCTCGCGGTAGGATCGAAACCGCAATAAACCGTTTGTGGTTGGCTAAGCAGCTGCTGTATTTGCTCTAAATCGCTCGCTTGAGCAATTAAGCCGCGCGCCTGTAATTCCTGGATGAATGTCATCTAAAACGTCTTCTCTGTAATCAAACATGTGATATCCAGATTACGAATAGAACCTTATGCGCGATATATCCCTAAAGGGACAATAGATGCATTTAGTAGGTAATGATATGGTTTAGAAAGACTTGAAAAAGTTCACTCAGTGATGACACTCTTAGGTGAGCATAGATACGCTTTCTGTGATTTTTTACCGTTCCTTCTGTGATGCCCAACTGTTTTGCTATTTCTTTAGAATCAAGTCCTTGCAATATTAAGCGAGTGATTTGCTTTTCTCTAGTTGAAAGCAGATTTTTTCCAAAAGAGTGCAAGCCAACCTCTATGAACTCTCGCTTTTTTTCTGAATAAGACTCAGGAGAAAAGACTGGCTCTGCAAGAAGGAACTCCGTTTGCTTCCAATGCTGTTGGCATAACGATTGAATGACTGAGAAGTACGATTTCAACGTTTTTATATCTGATAATGAGAATGAAGTTTCGTTTTGGGTACAGCCCAAATAAATGACGACCCAACGAGTTTCCTCAACGTTAACAACAATACTTAACTCATCTTTCCAGCCAGTTTGCAGATAAAATTGATGACAGTATGCTTGATAATCCATACCCCGTTTGGCTACGTCTTTTAATGAAAAAACGCCTTGCTGCTTATCCGTAGTTATCATTTTGTAGAATGGGTCATCTTGAAATGCAGAACTGAGGTAACGATCAAAAAGCAACTCTCGATTGTCTTCAATAGAGTCATAAAGATAAATGGGATGCTTGTTTGTACGCAGGCCGAGAATGACTGCACTGTCATAGTTCACGATAACAGCGATGAAAGCCATGAGATTAGATGTAAAGCTCGGTGATTTCAGAGACGAAATAGAGTCAGCGAGGAGATCATTAAACTGCGAATTAAGCATAATGTTAGAGGAGCATAATAAAGACTTAAAGCATAACGCAATTACTTAGATTGCTCAAAGAAGAGAACAAGAGTGCGCAGCTATTATTTTCTGAGTTTGAGAAAGTAATCTAGGTGCATTATTCTCATAATCAACATAAAAAAGTCAGCGATCGCTCGCTGACTAGTCATATGACACGGTTTAACTCAAAGCGACTTAAAGAGTTCGAGTAAAAAGCCTTTTACTACTCTTTAGTCGTTGCTTTGAAGTCCGATAATGTCACACGTAAACCTGAAGGTTGTACATTGGCGATTTCGAGTTTGGCACCATGAATCTCTGCTACTTGCTTAACAATGGCAAGCCCTAACCCAAACCCTTGCTTGGAACGATCGAGCCTCACTCTCCTTTCAAGCATAGTGTCCAGAGCTTGCTGTGTTGCACCAGCACCTTGATCGATGATTGACAGAGATAAGCGCCCACCATATTTGACAAGGTTAACGACAATCTCACCCTCCTCAGACTCAGGCTTTCCATACTTTAGAGCATTCTCGACCAAGTTAAGCAGTGCACTTTCAATCAAGGTTTCATCAATTTGAGTAAAGGCAGTTTCTGAATCGTCTAAGTCGGTTTCAAAAGCAATAGATTGACCTTGGCTGAACACCATAGGGGCATATTTTTGACAAAAATATCGGCAGAACTCAACCAGATCGACGTTCGACCAATAGTCACTCGTGACGGAACTACTTTGCGCTTTGACATAATGCAGCATCTGCTCGGTCAAACGACTCATTAATGCAATGTTACGCTCCAAGCCCTCGAGCTTACTTTCTTCTGGATGACGTCGGTACATATCGAGTTGCATCTTCATTTCGGCGAGCGGTGTACGCAACTGATGAGAGAGATCAGAGTTGAAGTTGTGACTGATTTCAATGCTTTGCTCAAGCTTTGCCATCAAGCTATTGAGTGACTGCACCAGCGCCTCAACCTCTGGTGGGACTCGAGTATCAATAGGTTCTAAGTTGAACTCAGAGCGAAGGCGAATCTCTTTCTGAAGCTCGCGAAGTGGCTTGAGTCCTTTGCGAACGATAAAGGCAACTAACACCAGAGTTCCAACACACACCGATATAGCGACGAATGAAATTTGTCGCCTTAGGCCAGAGATGGTGGCGTTGCGCCCTTGCTTTGATTCAGCAACAACGATAAGTGCATCACCTAATGAGGTGCGCGAGGTGTACTGAACTGCGCGCAGATCGGTGCCCGCGTAGACAGTATCGTACATGGTGACAGGGTTACCTTTTTCATCAGCCAAAGACAACCCTTCGAAACCAGCCAACATATCACCGTTAGGTGCCACGATACGATAGAAAATTTTTTCACTTCTAACATCACTGAGCGTATCGATAGAGAAATAGTCCATATCGATTTTCAACTTATTACCTTTAACGTACAGTTTGTCGTCAATGGTCTTGGTTACCGCTACTAACATGTTGTCGTATAAGCGTTCGGACTTATCTTTCAGTACCCAAGTGCTGATAAAAAAGATGAGGACAGTAAGTAAGATAAGCGCACTAGCGATTGCGAGGTAGAGCCTTTGAGAAAGTGAATGAAGATTAATCACTGGACGGCTTTCCCAACATATAACCTAAGCCTCTAACTGTACGTATGTTTAGGTCAGGAGAGAACTTTTTCCGCAGTCTTGATACGTAGGTCTCGATGGCCGTTTCGCTGAGTTCTTCATCAAAGGAGGAAATATGCTGAACGATCTGTGGCTTGCTCACAACGCGTTCGACATTTCCCAACAGACACTCCAGCACTGATATCTCACGCCGATGCAGGACCACATCTTGACCGTAGAAAGTTACTTTTTTATTGGGAACGTCGAAAGAAAGTTGACCGTGTTCAATCAGATTACTTGCTCGCGACGAAGCTCTTCTGAGCAGAGCATGAACCCTAGCAACTACTTCTTCCGGCTCGAATGGCTTACATAAATAATCATCGGCTCCTTCATTAAGGCCCAAAATACGTTCATTCAAAGAGGCACGCGCCGAAATAATCAGGACAGGCAGGTCGCTTTTTTTCTGTCGGATAGTGCGAAGAATCCGCAGTCCGTCACAGTCTGGCAGCCCAAGATCCAACAAAAGTAGATCAAATTGTTGAGTGTGGATGACGTGAGAAGCTTGTTCGCCAGAATGCAATACATCAACAGCAAAGCCTTGCTCTAAAAGAATTTTTTGTAAACCTTCAGCGATAACAACGCTGTCTTCGACGATTAATATTCGCATGACCTACTTCAAACTTCTGATTTAAAAGTACGTATCTGTCATCTATGCAAGGTTGGTGACAGGATGTGTGGTTAGGGTTGCAGATGTAAACAAAAGGTTAACACCAATAAAACTATTACTAAGGAAGGGTAAAATGATTTCGCTTAACAAGGCAATCTTAAAACTTTCAGCTGTGACTGGGCTAACACTCTCTATCTTGCTTTCTCACACTGCGCTGGCTGATGACTATCCGAAAAAACCGGTTAACTTTGTCGTCGGCTTTGGTGTTGGAGGCAGTGCAGACCGAATGACACGAGCGATGTCGAGCTTTGTCGCGGAAGAGTTAGGGCAACCAGTTAAGGTAATCAATAAAAAAGGTGCCGGTACGCAGATTGCTGCTAACTATGTCCTCAACCGTCCCGATGACGGTTATACGGTATTCTCATCAACCTTTGCTCCCTATCTCCCAAATACTATTTTGAAAGGTAATGCGAGCTATACCATTAATGATTTTTCGTATATGAACTTCCAATGGTTCGACTTTGAACTGATTGCGGTAAACAAAGACACACCTTATCAAGACTTATCCAGCTTGCTAGCTGCGATCAAAGAGAAGCCAAAATCTGTCAAAGCGGCGGTCGTACAAGGCTCTGGCGGTCACTTGATGGCGAAGCTACTGCTTGAAAAAAATGGTATTCCACAAGAAAACTTGAATCTAGTAACCTTCAACAGTGGCGGTAAAGCGCGCTCTGCGGTTGCGGGTGGTCAGGTCGACTTTATTGTTATTAGTGCACAAGGAAGCGAAGGCATTCGTGAATTCCTTCGCCCAATCGCGGTGGTTCGCGATAAGCCAAGTGAACGCTGGGATGCACCGGCAATCAATGACGCTTTGAAGACGCTCGGAACAGAGGTCCCTGTATTGACTGGTTCAATGCGTGGTTTCGCTGTGACTAATGAGTTTAAAAACAAATACCCAGAGCGCTACCAGAAACTAGCCCAAGCATTTGAAAGTACTTTGGCTCGTCAAGATGTCCAGAAATTTTTGAAATCGAGCGACATTGGCGGCGTATGGGTTGGCCCTGAGCGTGCAACTGAAATGATGGTCGAAAACTACGAAACATTTAAAACTTATAAATATCTCCTTGATTAATCGATCACAACTCACCTTTGTTGGCTAGTTTCCTCTAGCCAACACTTTCTCTCTGGAGGCTCTATGAGATTGTTAAGTCAACGCTCTGCGGACTTCGCTGTAGTCATCGTTTTGGCTCTGTTTGTCAGCTGGTATACGTGGGACGCTTTTAACGTGTCGTCTGCGGTAGAAAACTTGATCCTAATTGTTCCAATAGCATCGATTGCTTTAGTGCTGTGTATTCTCGAATTTGCAAGGCAGAGCGTGGATAAACCGAGTGGCACTCAACAAGCAGACACGGCAAAAAGTGGTGATGATTTGAAGTCAGTATTGCCCATTATCGGACTGTTTAGTGCGTATGTTTTGTCATTGGAAACGATCGGCTTCGACATCGCGACGACACTGTTTGTTGGCTCGTTTTTGTGGTCCCAAAAAGAGCGACGTTTGGTGTGGGTTGTAGGCTATAGCGTGGCATTTGGTTTGCTGATGTCGACTTTCTTCGCTCAAATGCTGCCTTACCCGATGCCAATGACCTTGCTACCCACCGACTACTAGGAACATTATATGCTTGATTTTACCGCAATTGCAGCAGGTAGTGAGCTGCTATTTTCCTCAATCGGCCCATGGCTTTACGTCTTCCCGGGCATCATCATAGGTTTGGTGTTTGGGGCGATACCTGGTCTTCAAATCTCAATGGCGATGGCAATCTTTTTGCCTGCCACGCTGTACATGAGCTTTCTCGAAGCCATGCTGTTTCTAACGGCCATTTTCACTGGAGGCTCTTTTGGTAGCGGCATTCCTGCTATCTTGATGAATATACCCGGAACCTCTTCGGCGATAGCCACAGCATTTGATGGCTATCCAATGGCGCGTAAAGGTGAGCACAACAAAGCTCTAGGTGTTGCACTGGGCGCATCATGTTTTGGCGTACTGTTTGGCTATATGATTTTGTTTATGCTTATTCAGCCGATCTCTGGCATGGTGCTTAAACTCGGGCCCTCGGAAATGTTCTTCGTCATCTTGTGGGGCATGACACTGATCGCCAGCCTTAAAGGTGACTTCATGCTCAAAGGACTGCTGTCAGGAATGGTTGGCCTACTTATCGGTACGATTGGCTTTAGTGAAGTTGGGGTTGCGCGTGGCACTATGGGTAATGAGTATTTGTTAGATGGTGTACCTGTGATCCCCGCTATGATGGGCATGTTCGCAGCCTCTGAGCTGTTTAAGCTAGTCAACACGAAGTACTTAGTTGCGGATGAGTCAGCTCGCCGCGTAAGTATTCGCAAGATCTTAGGGGGCGTGAAACATGCGTTTAAGCATCCAAAAGTGATGCTGCGCGGCAGTGTCATTGGGGTGTTTGTCGGTGCGGTGCCAGGCGTTGGCTCCTCTGTTTCTAACCTTCTTTCGTACGTTGAAACCAAACGTCGAGACGAAAATCCAGATAGCTATGGCGAAGGCAATCCAAAAGGTGTTGTAGCGGCTGAGTCTGCGAACTCAACCTCGGAAGCTGGTTCGATGGCAACATTACTTGCTTTAGGTATTCCTGGTGGAGGTGCGACGGCGGTCATGCTCGCGGCTTTTGCCATGCACAATATTACCGGTGGCCCTCAATTTATTCGTGAAGAAACGGATATTGTCTATGCGATCATTCTTGCTAACTTTGGTCAGGTTTTTCTGTTGATCGCGCTTGGTTTGATGTTTATTCCTTTGCTCGCTAACGTAGTGAAAGTACCAATGAACATTCTAATTCCATCGGTGCTATCGATGGCAGTATTTGGTTCATTTGGGCTAACAGGTAACATTTCTGGCCCCGTTACTGTATTAGTATTCTCTATCGTAGGTTGGGTGTTTAGCCGACTGAATTACTCAGTCCCAGCTGCCGTTATTGGCATCCTTTTAGGGGGAATGGCGGAAAGCAATCTTCTACATACATATCAGATAAGTGGAGGAGAAATCGGCTACGTGTTCGAACGCCCTATCACCTTATTAATCATTGGATTACTAATGCTTTCTCTGTTCGGATCCAAAATAACCGGTCTACTAACTCGAAGAGCACAACAACCTCACAACCAACAAACCTCATAAAACGAAGTGATCGATTCTCACAACTAACGAGGGTCGATCGCTACGGAATCAATATAATCTTCCCATGTAACGTCGCTGATTTAGATTCAACTATTTCGATAGCAGATTGAACTTGTTCCAATGGAATACAGCGATCAACGTCTAGTTGTATTTTATTGGTAATGAAATGATCTAGCATCATCGAAAACTTTTCACGCCGGATATCTTTACCAACAGCGTCTTCCCAGTAACGCAAGAAAAATGTACTGAAGTTAATGTGATGGTTTTTCATATACTCATAAAAGCGAGGCTCATAAAACTCCAGAGAAAGAGTTCCATAGTTGATGTACTGCCCATTATCGCAGACGGTATGAACCAACTCAGTTCCCTTACAACCTCCAATAGCGTCGAATGCGATATTGGGCCTAGGCAAACCAAGTTGGTGTATTTGAGTGATTAGATCTACTTTTGCGTCTATTACATGGTTAGAACTATATGGATAATGTTCAGGCTTCGACGTGACAGCAATAAGAGTGAATCCTAGGGATGAGGATAACTGGGCAAAAATCTTACCTATTGCTGAATTTCCCGCGTTAATAATCAGTACATCATCTTTTGTCAACGCAGCAATTTCAGTGGTCAAGACCCAAGCAGTGAGCGCGTTAATATATAATTGGCATGCGTAACCACTTCCCAGGTGATGAGGAATATGAAAGAGGTTGTCCGGAGATACCTCGATATACTTCTGCCATGTGCCACTTGTCGCTACAACAACTCGCTGACCAACGACAAACTCCACATCATTAGATTCTATTACAAGCCCAACGGCCTCAAATCCCGGAACTCTGGGCGGTTGATGACAATGCCGATACTGACCTACTCCATGAATAGACAACAGATCACTTGGGTTAATGTTTGTCGCTTCGATACGTACTCGGATCTTGTCATTCTTAAGCGATTCCAAAGGTAGACGCTCTAAAGTCAATGATTCTCTGGGTTGACCGAAACGGAACTGGTTAACTCGTGTGTTTATTGTGGTATCAGTCATTTTCAAGTTACTTGTATGAGTGGAGAAAGGTAGGTCTCTTAATTATGTCTGTCCAAACATAACCCCGGTTCTTTTATACTGCCGAATTTCTCAATGTTCTGACTAGGAAGTCATAAAGGTAATCCACGGCTTGCGAGCTTTTCGAATGAGCACTCCGGTAAACAGAGACTTCCATTGGCTCTAGCGGGCCAAGCCCCTGCTCTTCACCAAGTACCGTTAGATGAGATGGCACACTGCATTGCGTGAACACCGCCACAGCAAGGCCACTTTCCACTGCTGCGATTTGGCCAGCTAGACTTGAGCTATTATACACCACTTTATACGGTTTCCCTTGTAACGCGAGTGAGTTGATGGCGCTTCTTCTCGCAAGACTCGTGCTCTCATAAACAGCAATTGGCAATATTTCTCGTCGCCACAGTTCAAATTGAGGCGTACCAACCCAAACCATAGGTTCATGAAAAAGTAATGTGCCTCGGAAGGCATTATCTCTAGATACAAGAGCTAAATCTAATTCGTTGCTTGCGATCTTAGGAATCAATGACGTTGATTGTTCGCACGTTAATTCAATTTCTACGCCACCAAATCGAGGAGCAAAATTTCGTAAAACAGGTGTCAGATAATTTGCTGCATAGTCATCAGGCACCCCTAACTTTACTTGACCAACTAACTCTTCACCGTGGAATGCCGCCTGTACTTCTGAATGTAAATCTAAGATACGTCGCGCATAACCAAGCAGCATCTGACCTTCTGACGTTAGTTCCATATGACGGTTATTTCTGATTAATAGCTTCTGGCCGACCGCCGATTCTAGCTTCTTTAATTGCATACTGACGGCGGACTGTGAACGGTGCACTAAAGCGGTTGCGTTGGAGAGAGAACCCGAATCCACCACCGCAACAAAACATTTTAGCCAATCAATTTGTAGGTCTTGATAGTTCATACATTCGCTTTTCGAATTAATATATCCTGAATTATGCGCTTTCCACAAATATATATCTAGTCTAGTGTTACGTTCTTCGTCATTAGAAAATAGATTGAATATTCATATGCATACCCATGATTTACGCTTGGAAATACCAAGGATACAACAAGGATTCATCAGATTAATTCCTATCTCTGTATTCGTCTTCGTATTTGGTGCCGCATTCGGGTTAGCGGCATCCCAAGAAGGATTGAGCGGATCATCATCGGTTTGGATGAGTACTTTAGTTTTTGCTGGAGCCGCGCAATTTGGAGCGCTAGATCTATGGGGAACATCCGTGCCTCTTATACCACTAGCCATCACGGTGTTTGCAATTAATGCTCGTCATTTGTTAATTGGAGCAACGTTATATCCTCATATTCGAGAGCTAAATCCGATAACCCGCTATAGCATTATGTTGGTTGCTTCTGATGCAAACTGGGCTTTGTCAATGCGAGCGTTTAGCCAAAACAAGGTACAAGAAGGACTTGGCCTTTTGTTTGGTGGTGGCCTTGCTCTGTGGGCATTTTGGGCCTTGGGTACATGGGCTGGATTTTATCTGGGCAACACCATTAGCAACCCTTCCAGCTTTGGTTTTGACATGGTCATGGGATGTTTTTTATTAACGATGGTTCTAGAGGGCAACAAAGATAACAAAACATCAATGATATGGTTAGTTGCTGGGGTGACATCCATTGCGGCTTATTTTTATTTACCAGAAAACAGTCACGTCATTGTTGGAGCTTTGTCGGGAGGATTAATGGGTATTGTTATTGGAGATAAGAAACAGGATGATTGATACAACAGAAACAGGAACATGGCTACTCATTATCATCATGGCGATCGTTACAATTGTTACGCGATGGGGCGGCATTTTTATCATGTCTTATGTACCAATAAATTATCGAGTACAACAGTTCATAACAGCGATGTCAGGGGCTGTTCTGATTGCCATTATTGCACCTATGCTGATTACGAGCGATCTTGGCGGAAAGCTTGCTTTACTAGTAACGGCATTTGGTACTTTGATACTGAAAAAGCCATTGATTTCAATTCTAGCAGGCATGTTCGTGGCAGCGGTTATTCGTGGTATTTAAAGCCAACGACTGCGTGGTAAACTCCGGACCGTCCATACATTTAGTCAATTGATGTCGATAAGAAGACTTGCTTGTTCGTAAAGACCATTTTGCAATTGGTTTAATGAGTTTCCTAGATTCCAATCAAGTCGCTACTGTCTGCAAATTAAAGAAACAAAGGTTGGCATCAATATAACTCTTTGCAGGCACAGGCAGCAGCGATGTTTCCCAGAAGTTTCGCTAGCAACCATTAGCGATCAACTCAACGTTAACATCGGCAACGCCCAAAGACCGATCAACGGTAAAATAGTAACTGACGGCACAATTGGTGCCTGCTGAGTGGCCTTTGGGGAAGAGTGCTAATGCATAGGCTTCGGTATCTACGGGTAAGAATTTGTTAAGTTTAATTTGGTCAACTACACAAACCGGGGCCTGACAAATTTCGTTGAACACACTGCTATCTTTATAGGCATTTCCCAGATACACATAATCATTGTCCATTAGGTGCTCGAGTTTGTTGTCCCAGATTTCTTGCGGGTAACCATAGTACGTTTGTATTTGGATACCATTCACATCCGTGATTACCTCGTATTGTTGATCAGTCCCCAAGATGACAGATTTGTAGTACACCCCTTCGACGACAAACTGCAATGTTGCTTTAACACTTTCCATGACGCTAAGTCTTGCACTGTCTTGTAGGTTTAAGAACTTAGGAGCCGCCGTAACACTTAAAATACCCAACAACACAATGACGACAACTAACTCGATAAGAGTGAATCCTCTAGCTTGCTTCATGGTTCTCTTCAAATACATCTAAAAGATGCAGAGTTGTACTTTAGCAGCAGCCCGTAGTCTAGAGCCCGCCCCATAAACCAGAAATTTCTGACAAAGGCCCGCTAGTTTTCCCCATGTTCACGCATACTGAAATGTTAAGAGTCTATGTTCAGGCCACAATTTGCCGCTGTAAATCCGCAAAGTATGCTCCCAACGTGTGATCACTAGACATAAACAATGTCACTGTGACCACCACAATATCAAGATGTCTACTACACTCAAAAAGTACTACGTCAATGAAGGTTTAATATATGAAAGTTCTCACTTTAGGTGCAGCGCTAGGCGCTTTGTTCTGCGCGAGTATTAATGCTGCAGTTGATAAGCCAAATATTGTTGTGATTTTCGGTGACGACATTGGTTGGCAAAACGTTAGTGCTTACGGTATGGGTACCATGGGTTATACCACGCCTAATATAGATAAAATTGCCACCCAAGGCGCTCGATTTACCGACCATTATGCCCAACCTAGTTGTACCGCGGGTCGTGCGGCATTCATCACAGGTCAATATCCGATTCGATCTGGTATGACAACTGTAGCCATGCCTGGGGGTGCGTTGGGTATAAAACAGGGCTCTCCTTCTCTAGCCGAAGAACTTAAAGACGTCGGCTACGCAACCGGGCAGTTCGGTAAAAACCATTTGGGAGACCACAATTTCGCCCTTCCTACTGTCCATGGCTTTGACGAGTTTTTCGGCAATCTATATCACCTAAACACACAAGAGGAGCATGAGCAGCGAGATTATCAAAACTTTGCAAAAGCGTACTCAGGGTCTGTTGAAGAATACGCCAAAAAATTTGGTACACGTGGCGTTCTACATTGTTTCGCGACAGAAACAGAAGACACAACCGTAGACCCGCGTTTTGGTGTTGTAGGTAAACAAAAGTGTGAAGACACAGGTGCCCTTGGCCAGGAGCGGATGAAAGATTTTGATCGTCAAGAGATGCTCCCTGCTGCATTGACCTTTATCGATAAAGCCATTGAGCAAGACAAACCTTTTTTTGTGTGGGTGAACACCAGTCGCATGCACTTGTACACCCGATTGGATGAAAAGTGGCGCTACGCAGCAGAGAATTACACCAGTGAATTTGACTACTATGGAAGTGGCATGCTGCAACATGACGATGATATCGGATTCCTACTATCTGAAATCGATAAGCGAAAAATTACCGACAATACGATAGTCGTATACACCACTGATAACGGCCCGGAACACTCTTCATGGCCTCATGGAGGAACCACCCCTTTCCGTGGTGAAAAAATGACAACGTATGAAGGCGGTGTCAGAGTGCCTACACTGGTTAGGTGGCCCGCGCAAATTCCAGCTGGTCAAATCCTAAATGGTATCCAAGGTCACCAAGACTTATTTACCACGCTCGCAGCGGCTGCCGGAATTAAGAACGTGAATGACAAAGTGATCAAAGAAAAAAAGCAGTTTATTGATGGCGTTGATAATCTTGCATATTGGAAAGGCGAAAGTGACAAGTCTGCACGACAATCGATTCTTTACTACTTCGAAAGCCAACTTTCAGCGATCCGAATCGGCCCCTGGAAGTTCCATTTTGCTATTGCTGAGAACTACTACGACAACCTGCTACCACTTTCGAAACCTAAAATTTACAATTTGAGAGCTGATCCTTTTGAAAGTTATGACTCAATTGATGCAAATGGGCATTTAATTCAGAAGATGTCTTGGCTATTAGCTCCAGCATCTGAAATCGTAACGGAGCACGTGCAATCGTTGGTAGAATACCCGCCCACACAGGGCGGCTCGACGTTTGATATGACCAAGGTCATTGAAGACGCGATGTCGAAAACCCAACAATAGCAGATGAGCAAAAAGTCCGATCAACATTATTTTGTTGGTCGGACTTTTTTAGCCATCCCTTTATCAACACTACGTATATAATGTTGTACTCTTATCCACCAGCCATTGGGCTGCTTTTCCGAGCTTCTGTCTAGTAACTCGATCGACTTGTAACAACCAATCTTTCTCTTCACCCCTAACTTGTAGTTTTCTTAAATCAGAGTGATGACTAATGACGTGATGTGGCAATAAACTCCAGTTGTTATTGATCTTAATTATCTCAATAACCCCCTCTAAATTATTCACGATAGAGTTAGATCGCGTTAATGGCAGGTTGTAGTGTAAGGGGGAATCTTTCAATAACACTTGGTGGTAGTCTTTTACGTTGTCAAACACGACATTTGAATCCGATAACAGAGGATGCGATTGATGAACAGCTATCGCAAATGAAACATAGCCAATCGAGCCAAGCTCTACATTTCTCGGAGGTTCTTGCCCCCAAATCATAAAACCAATATCTGCTTCCTTTCTTTCAACCATATCAGCGACAAGATTATTTTCGACAACGTTTAAATTGAGCTGCGTGAAGGGAAAAAGCACGTAGAACTCTTTTAACACATCGTAAAACTTAGGCGTGAGCAATAATGCATTTGCAGCAATGGTCAACGTCTCTTCTACACCCGAGCCAAATGCCTTCATCATATGTTCTATTTGGTAAGCGTCGCTCAACAGACTCACTGAATAGGAGTAAAGTCTGGTTCCCTGTGCAGTTAACTTGGGGGTACGGGAGGAGCGATCAAAGATCACAGTGTCAGTATCGATTTCTAAGTTAGCTATTGTGGTACTGACGGCAGATTGTGCTTTTCCTAACTTTCTTGCAGCAGCAGAAAATGAACCACATTCTACACATGTAACCAAGGTTTCTAACTGTTGGAGCGTAAACATTATAACCCATCTGTATTTTAGATATTAACCAACTACATAGTATCACTTTTGTAGATAATAATATGTCATCACAAAAAAACTTGATGGTGTAAATTATGAATAGTCCGAAAAATACTGAAAAATCAACAACTCAAAAAGAACTAGATGACCTAAGAGCACGCTTAAAACAGAACTCTACAGCTATGCAACAAGCTTCTAAAAAAGCCGACTCAACAGAGATAATGTCGGGAGTGATTAAAACTATCGGGACTTTTGAGAAAAGCTGAATTTAAAAGAAAAACGACCCTTCTAATACATTGAGAATTTAGTCAGCGAGAGTGTCGCTGACTTATCAATGTCGAGTAGGCACATTCGAACTAAAGGACATAAGTTTGATGGCATGCGGATGGGAAATTAGGGTGATTTATCCCAACTATTCCATTTTTACCAGATTTTCACGCGAGCATCTGGCGCCAAGTACATTTCACTGTCCTTGGTAACATTAAACGCTTCGTACCATTCATCTATATTTCGAACGATACCGTTGATGCGAAACTGATTTGGAGCATGCGGGTCGCTAAGGATCCGTGATCGAGTCGCTTCCACAGTCGCCTTTTCACGCCAAACTTGCGCCCACGCTATGAAAAAACGTTGGATTCCAGTCGTGCCCGCTATGACTGGTGCTTTTCCATTAGGATACGTGTCAATGCAATATTGTTTGTAAGCTTCAAGAGCGATCGTAAGCCCCCCCAAATCTCCCAAGTTCTCGCCAAGCGTCAACCTGCCATCAATGTTCAGGCCATCAAACTCGAACTCACTATATTGTTTAACGAGTTGGGTCGTTTTTACTTCGTAGCGTTTGCTTGCAGTTCTAGTCCACCAGTCGCGTAATACGCCACGGCCATCAAACATCCGTCCTTGATCGTCAAAACCATGTCCAATCTCATGGCCTATAACAGCGCCAATTGCTCCAAAATTATACGCCATATCAACATCAGCAGAGTAAAATGGCGGTTGTAGGATGGCCGCAGGAAATACGATTTCATTTGACGTAGCGGTGTAATATGCATTGACAGTTTGTGGCAACATGTCCCACTCCCAACTGTCGACAGGGTTGCCTATTTTTGCTATCTGAATCCTAGCAGTTCGTTGATTGATGTTCTCAATATTGGCTATTAAGCGGTTCGCAGAAAATTGAATATCCGAGGTATCGTGCCACCGATCTGGGTAGCCGATTTTGACGGTAAATTGATCTAGTTTACGAAGCGCTTCCTCTTTAGTTTCTATATCCATCCATTCATTAGCCGCAAAGCGTTTCGCAAACGAGTCCTGAAGATAGCCTATCAGGCTCGTCATCTCTTCTTTATTTTCTTGTGGAAAGTATCGATCTACGTATATCTTGCCAAGTTTCTCCCCGTAGATTTCATCTATGAGTCTAAGCGCTGTTTCTTCTCGAGGTTTATCTGTCGTCACACCATTCAAGACACGACTGTAAAACTCGAAGTGTTCCATAGATATCTGCTTCGGGAGGAAGCGGGCATATCCATTCACATAATGAAATTCTAGGTAAGCTCGTAATGTTTTAATGTCTGTGCGAGCGAAAGTCTTAGCTAAGTGCAGAATAGCTCCGTCTGTCATCACTATGATCTTATCTCGACCTTTATCGCTAAGACCCAGCTCATCAAAATACAGTTCCCAAGGAAAATCTGGTGCATGATCTTGCAGTTGTCTTAGATTCAATGGTCGATACATTTTTTCAACATCTCTCATTTCAGCGTTAGACCAATAACCTTGAGCCAGAACTGTTTCGAGCTCAAACACAGACAGGGCGCGCTCTGTGGCATCTTGATAGTTGAGTGCGGAAAAAACCGTAGCAATATATGAAAGATATTCGTCACGAATGCGATCCATTTTTTCGCCTTTGTCGATATAGTATGCGCGGGCCATTGATAAACCACCCTGCACTATATGCAGTCTGTTGGTTGTTGGATCCTTCTCATCTTGAGCAACTATCATATCGACAAAAGAGTCCACACCAGCTTTTGCCATGAAAGCGGCAGCTTCTTCCCTAGTGCTAATTGTCTCGATCGCCTCAAGCGTCTTTTCGAGAGGTGATAAACCACGGCGTTCTATTTCATCTAAATCCATGTAGCTACGATATAGATTGACGATATTCTTTTCATCATGAGTGAGGTTAGATAACTTAGACGTGGTAAGCTCATCGACAATAGTGCGTAGATTTTTCTGTGTCTTTAGGTGTACATCTACGAAAGCATTTCGAAATGGATAGCCTAATGGGATGTCTGCACTAGACTCCCAGTTGGCATTCACATACTGATTAAAATCAGTGCCGGGGGAGACTTTCTCACTGAGCTCTATGGACTGTTCTCCGTAGGGCACAGTTTGTGCGAATACGCTGCAGCAACAGACAGCAAGAAGTAACGGAAACCGTTTAGTTTTCATATTTAGAGTTAGAAATAGGTATAGATAACTACAAGTGTAGACGATACTAAAACCATAAAAGATGACTCCATTTTTGAGAAGGTTCAGGTTTTAATGGCGTCTTCAATATAAACAGAAAAACTCAGCAACATTTTTATGAATTTCATCGTTTATCGAGTTCATAAAAAAGCATCTTATGACCGACGATAATGTGTTTATATAATTCGTAATCTTCCGAAATATTGACGTAATTTGTTACACATCGTAACCGGAGAACATGCATTATGATTCAGTGTTATTGATATTTAATATGTAAATAACTGAACAGAAACGCATAAACCCAACTTAATGGGTGGTTACAATTGTATGCTAGAAAAATACGCCGTCACTTGGTTAATATTTAACCAACCAAGGAGGCGCGTATGAAACGATTCGAGAACATACTTTTTGCTACGCAAGGATTGCCCGGTCATAGTGACGCTCTCAGCCAAGCAATACGATTAGCAGCGAGCAATCGCGTTCCGGTTTCAGGTTTAATTGCCTGTCCAGACTTCCCTACCGATCTGGCTCAATATCAACAAAGTTATGAGCAGTCTTTGCATGATTCGCTTCAGCAAAGTGTCAAAGCGTTGCGTGAACAACACGGCATCTCGGAAGAACAGGTGCCCTTTCCGCTACGGGTGCACAGCAGTGAACAACCAGCGGTTTGCATCATCCAAGAAGCGTTAACCCATCACAATGACTTAATCATTAAAGAGGCTGAACCACTCAGTGAAGGGGCGGAAGGTTTCAAAGCGATAGACATGACGCTGTTGCGTAAATGCCCTTGCCCAGTGTGGCTTCACCGCCCTATTTCCAAACCCAGAGACAAGCGACGCATTGCTGTGGCCGTCGATCCTATGACTACAAACCCCGAACAAGAAACGCTTGCCCGTCGTTTATTGGAGTTGTCTCGTTCGATTGCAGACACCTGCGACAGTCGATTGCACATTATCTCTTGCTGGGAACATTACTTAGAGAACTATCTCAACAGCAATGTTTGGATACAAGTAGAAGAAGCTCAACTGGAAAATGAAGTATCTCTTGCTAAAGCTAAGCACGCACAGGCGTTACAACGTTTGATCGAGGAGTCAGGAATTTCTGGTGAAACCGTAATTCATCAACTGCATGGCAAGCCAGACAACAAAATTCCAGAGTGTGTCGACGAGGTCGAAATTGATGTTCTAGTCATGGGCACATTAGCTCGAACCGGTATTTCTGGCTTTGTAATAGGCAATACCGCTGAGAACATTCTACAATCGATTAATTGCTCCTTGGTAGCGCTGAAGCCAGAAGGTTTCATCTCCCCTATCAAGTAAATATTCACCCAAATAGCATTAGCAGGAGAAGTACCAAAACAAACTGCCACCTAATACTGACGACTTCCTAAAGGAGGATGGTATGAAAAAATTATGTCCTAATTGCCGAACTGAAATGCTCGAACGTTCAAACATTCATGTATGCCCGAGAAATGAAATCGGAGATTGCTCATATGACGCTCTAAGTCTTGCGCATGAAGTATCTGCCTACCAACTCAAAGAAGTAAATACCTGCAGCGACCTACACTCCTACGTCGCTCAAGATAGTAAGTAGCTTGAACCATTAACCGTATCAATTTATATCGAAATGGATGGTGCTATTGAATAACGTATTAGGAAATAAAAATACTCAGGGATCAAAAGATCGTTCGTTGATTCTAACGATCTTCCCTGTACTGCCCGTAATCATTTTCCTGTTTATCATCAGTTGGTATGAGCCGGGAGGCGTAAGTTGGCAAGCGGCTTGGGTTCCGGGTTTAGATGTTAACCTGAGCTTCAAGTTGGATGGCTTGTCTTTCCTATTTGCATGTTTGATCAGCGGCATCGGTGCGCTTATCCAGATTTACGCACTGGCTTACCTGAAGGGGCATTCGTCTCGATTCTCTTTCCACCTGTACTTAACGCTGTTCATGTTAGCCATGCTCGGGGTTGTCACGAGCGACAATATCCTGCTTCTTTTTGTGTTTTGGGAGCTCACCACCATCACGTCGTATCTTTTGATTGGTTTTAATCACGAGAAAGACAAATCCCGCAAGAACGCATTACAATCGCTCATTGTCACTGGCGCTGGTGGCTTAGCGTTATTAGCAGGCCTGATACTGCTGGGTGAAATGGCTGGCAGTTATGAGATAAGTACCATCGTCGCGCAAAGTGCGTTGATTGCACAACATGAATGGTTTTTACCTTCGCTGATTCTGATCTTACTCGGTGCTTTCACCAAATCGGCGCAGTTTCCATTCCACTTTTGGTTGCCGAATGCCATGGCAGCGCCAACGCCAGTGAGCGCATATCTTCATTCCGCCACTATGGTAAAAGCTGGCGTGTACTTGCTTGCCCGTGTCTCACCCATCTACTCGTCTAGTGAGATCTGGTTCTACACACTCGGCATTTTCGGCGGCTTTACCGCGATATGGTGCGCACTGCTCGCTCTTAAGCAAACCGATCTGAAGCTGATGCTGGCATACAGTACCAACGTCGCCTTGGGCAAATTAGTGTTAATGATAGGCATGGGTACTGAGTTGGCGATGACGGCCGCGCTGCTGTTTATCTTGGCGCACTCGTTCTACAAAGCAGCGCTGTTTATGGTGGTGGGGAATATCGATAAAGCGACAGGAACGCGTGATATTCGTATGCTGCATGGTTTGAAAACAGCACTAGTACTCAGTGTCATAGCCGCGATCCTTGCCGCCTTGTCGAAATCTGGAGTACCGCCACTACTCGGTTTCTTAAGCAAAGAATATATGTACAAATCCGGTCTGGAAGCGAGTGTCATCCTCACCACCTTATTCCTTCTGGTAAACGTCACTATGGTGACACTGTCGCTAGCTCTGATTGTAAAACCTATCTTCGCGACTTATGAAGGTAGTGCAACGTCAGCCAAGAAAGTGGAAGCCAATAAAGGGCTATGGATGCCAGCAATGCTGCTTGCAGTAGCCAGTGTACTTGTTCCGTTATTTGGCTTAGGGTGGATCAACAACAACGTGGTTATTCCGGGGGTTTTGTCGAGCTTGCCGGACTCAGAACCACAAGCAACCAAGCTATGGCAGGGCGTGAATCTACCGTTGGTGCTCAGTGCATTAACCTTGTTAATCGGTTTTGTTTTGTATCGAGTCTACCCTAGGCTACTAGTGATTTGGCAACGTAGAGTACCCGTATTGCCAACGGCCGAATCCAGTTTCGACAAAATTATGGCTGGCATGATGCGTTTGGCGAAATGGCAAACGCAGTTATTGCAGCAAAAGCGTTTAAGCCATTATGTGTTGTTGTTCTTTATCGTGCTGGCTGGATTACTGTTAAGTAACCCGGTAGTGATCCCACAAGCTCGCTTTGCTGCATTAGCCAACATTAGTTTCTACGAGATCAGCATTGCTCTGCTACTCATCGGTGCTGCCTTAGTATGCACCTTTACCACATCTCGCTTACTAGCGGTCTCTGCCCTGGGTTTAGTGGGCTTTATGACCACCTTAGTCTTTATGCTTTACAGCGCACCAGACGTCGCGAAAACCTTATTGTTGGTTGAAACCTTAATGGTTGTATTTGTGGCGCTTTTGATACGTCATATCCCAGCTTTATTGACGGTGCCGCAACATTCGGTACGTCGAAGATTACTTCACGGGGCGATAGCGGGTGTGATTGGTATGTCGGTAACGGCGTTGTTGATAAACATCACCGCACCACCTCTAGATTCCACTCTGGCTGATTTCTTCGCAGAGAATAGCGTTCCCGGCGGACATGGACGCAACATCGTCAACGTGATTTTGGTTGATTTCCGAGCCTTCGATACGTTAGGCGAGGTGATTGTGGTCGTGATGGCGGGTATCGCCGCAGTTAGCTTGTTGAAAACGCACTATCACAAACGCAACCGTATTCGTTCCCTTATCTTTGCGACCACCGCACACATCGTTGCAGCACTGATGTTGGTGTTCTCACTTTACCTTTTGTTACGAGGTCACAACGAGCCGGGTGGCGGCTTTATTGGTGCGCTGATCGCTGTGATTGGTTTTG
Organism: Vibrio pelagius; assembly: GCF_024347575.1. Lineage (NCBI taxonomy): Bacteria > Pseudomonadati > Pseudomonadota > Gammaproteobacteria > Vibrionales > Vibrionaceae > Vibrio > Vibrio pelagius. The sequence continues at coordinate 361,077 of NZ_AP025505.1, read as the reverse complement.
CGCTACTGATGTTTGCCGAATCGCCACAATATGTGCGTGACCGCTTGTATTACGCACCATTTAGCATTGCTCTGTTTGGCATCTTCTTAAGCTTTGTGGCAGGCCTAATGAGCTTTGCCTTCAATTTGCCTTTCTTAACGGGTTTGTGGTGGAAAGACATTCTGCCACTAGGCACACCGCTGATATTCGATGTCGGCATCTACCTCGCCATTATTGGTGGTGTGATGGGGATGTTGCTGCGCGTGAATGAGGAGTTGGACTGATGGAAATACTATGGAGTCTCGTGGTCGGTGTGTTTGTCGCGGCTGGTGTCTATCTCATGCTTGAACGACACATCTTACGCTTACTATTTGGTTTGATCTTGTTGAGCAGTGCGGTGAACATTGCGATTTTCACTGCTGGACGTTTAACTCCCGGACTACCGCCATTGATTGAGACGAATTCAGTGTTGCCACCAGAAGGTGCGGCAAACCCGCTTCCTCAAGCCCTAATTCTGACTGCCATTGTGATTGGCTTTGGTTTGTTGGTGTTTGCATTAATGTTGTTTTACCGCGCATATTTCGAAGCGGGCTCGGCAGATGTGGATGCGATGCGACGTTCTGAGGAGGATGAATGACGACGATTTGGTTGACGTTACCCGTAGTTGTTTCTCTTCTTACCGCTGTCGCCATCTTCTGCGCGAAACGTAACAAAGCGCTGGTGGATGCGATAAGTGGCACAAGCGCATTGGCAACCTTGGTGATTGCGGCATTGTTGACGCACGATGTTATCAACGGTGGGCCACAAGCAGTAGCCTTTGGTCAATGGGCGGCACCATTCGGCATTGTTTTTGTGGCAGATTATCTCGCGGTCGCCATGGTGTTGGTGACGGCCATTATTAGTGTCGTGAGCGTGTTTTATGCCATGGGCGATCTGCAAGAAAAGGCGTCTTACGGCACGTTTCATGCGCTGATATATGTCTTGTTGGCCGGTGTGTATGGTGCGTTTCTTACCGGAGATATTTTCAACCTCTACGTGTGGTTTGAAGTGATGTTGATAGCATCGTTTGGTTTAATGATCTTGGACGGTTCAAAGCAACAAGTGGATGGAGCAGTAAAGTACGTGATACTCAATCTAATCTCGACCTTGGTCTTCTTGCTTGCGATTGGCTTGCTCTATGGCGCAACAGGGACTTTGAACCTTGCGGATTTACACGCCAAAGCCGCACAGATTCCGTCTGACACCAATACCTTACTTGCCGTACTGTTCCTATTCGCGTTTGCAATTAAAGCGGCGTTGTTTCCTGTTTTTGCTTGGCTTCCAGCTTCTTACCATACGTTGCCGAGCGCGGTTGTCGCACTATTCGCTGCGTTGCTCACCAAGGTTGGGGTGTACGCATTAATCCGTGTGTTCACCTTGATTTTCCCACTATCAGAAAGCGGTTGGCAGCCAACTTTGATGTGGGTGGCAGGACTTACGATGTTAACTGGCGTATTGGGGGCCGCGAGCCAGTACGACATTAAAAAGATTCTCTCTTTCCATATCATTAGCCAGATTGGTTATATGATCATGGGATTGGCGATCTACACGCCGCTTGCCATTGCGGGCGCGATTTTTTACATCGTGCACCACATCATAGTAAAAGCAAATTTATTCCTGATTGGCGGCTTTATCGAGCGTAAATATGGCTCGGGCAACTTGGGGCAATTAGGCGGCGTTTACAAAGCCATGCCTTGGCTCGCTTTCTTGTTTCTCATTCCTGCATTCTCCCTGGCGGGGTTTCCACCTTTATCGGGCTTCTGGGGCAAGTTCCTTGTCATCAAATCTAGCTTGCAAACCGAGTTGTATTGGCTTGCAGGTGCGGCGCTTTTAGTGGGGCTGTTAACGGTGTTCTCGATGACCAAGATCTGGAACGAAGTGTTTTGGAAAAAGCCTCAGCAAACACTGAAAGCGCAGCCAATGAACAAGTACACAAAAGGATTATATTGCGTGCCAATAGCCACATTGACCACCTTAAGTCTGATTATTGGTTTGGCAGCCGAGCCTTTTTACCAATTTGCAGAACTCGCCGCAGAACAGTTGATTGAGCCCCAAGCTTACGTAAAAGCAGTTCTTGGAGAGAGTGCATTGGCTAACAGTGTAATAGTTGACAACGAAATAGCTCAAAACGTGACATTGAATACGATGGGAGGTAACCAGTGATTTATCTCTTTTTAAACTTATTTCTCGCTCTGGCCTGGATGCTATTAAATGGCAACTATACCAGTATCGATTTCATTCTTGGCTTTGTGGTCGGTTTTTTCGCTCTATGGCTAAGCCAACCATTTGGATTAAAAACCAGTTACTTCAGACGCTTTAGCGCTTTGGTCAGCTTGTTCTTTTTTTTCTGTTACGAAATGATGATATCGGTAGCGAAAGTTGTTTGGGATGTGGTTACACCAACTCATTTGAGTGAGCCAGATATTGTCTATGTACCGCTGGATGTTAAGTCAGATTTAGAAATCTCCTTACTCGCAAACATGGTTTCTCTGACACCGGGAAGCTTGAGTTTAGATGTCACGCCGGACAAAAAGCATTTGGTTGTACATGCGATGTTTGCGCCAGAGCACGAAAAGGTTATTCAGGAAATCAAAGACGGTTTAGAGAAACGGATTTTGGAGGTGACGCGTGGCTGATGGATTACAAGTAAGTAGTTGGTTACAGATGAGTATCACGTTCGCTTATATTGGTTTGTTGCTCAGTGTTTTGATGGCATTCATTCGCTTGGTTCTTGGTCCCACCTTGGCCGACAGAGTGATAGCACTTGACCTGATTTCATTTTTAACAGTGGGCTTTATTGCTGTTTATACCCTAGAGAGTGGACAACAATCTCTATTGGATATTGCTATCACACTCGGTCTAGTGGCTTTCCTTGGAACCATTGCCTTTGCGAGGTTGATCTTCAAAAGAAAAGGAGAAGCGTAATGGACATTATCGTTGGGATTTTACTCTGTCTCGGAACCTTGTTTACACTTATCGCGAGCCTTGGAATTTTACGAATGCCCGATCTTTACACGCGAATGCACGCAGCAACCAAAGCCGGCACGGTGGGCTTAGCTTCACTGTTATTGGCGGTGGCAATCGCGATACCGGATATCACGGTGATTTCACGAGTAATTGGTACAATGTTATTTATCTTTATCACCGCCCCGGTAGCGGCACACTTGCTAGGTAAGGCGACGCAAGAAAGTGGTTATCAAATCTGGAGAAACAACAAGAAATAGAACGTGTGCTGTTTGTTGGTGGAAGTGAAAAGGTGAATGTTCTGTTGCTGTCCGAATAAAAAACCAGCCTAAATCACTATAGGCTGGTTTATATAATTTGAGGTTTATGTCTCTACTTAAGCTCAATAGATTAGAAAGTCTACGCTTCTGCAGTTACTCGTTCACTCTGCTCTACTTGGTCGGTATCTTTTTTATTGAAGCCTTCGTGCAGGCGGTAGTAGCGTTGGTAGATAAGGCCACTGATTGTCATCATGATTGCTGGAAGGCCGATCATCATGAATTCCAGTCCCATAATGGTGCTTGCTGATTGTTCTACGTTTGGCACGTAACCCACAACTGATAAGCCAACACCAACAATGAAGCCACCCGCTGCGCCTGCGAATTTCACAAGCATAGTTTGCACAGAGAAGATAACACTCTCGCTGCGGCGACCTGTTTTGTGTTCGCCGTAGTCCACGACGTCTGCCAGCATTACCGTTTGCAGAGCGTTCGCAATACCGACACCGAACTTGATTGCTGCGCCTGCCATACCAATCATTAGCGCATTAGCTGGAGCGATGAAGCCCATCAGTAGTAGAAGCACGCAAGACAGAATTGGGAAGCCACAAGCGATAGGCCATAACAGCTTACGCGGTAGAAATGCCGCAATACGTGGGAACAAGAACACACCCGCTACTTCTGCTGCGCCCGCAACCGCCATGTAAACAGGGAATAGTTCTGCGTTTCCAAGTGCGTAAGAGAAGTAATAAATTGCGAAGCCACCAACAAGTAAGTTAGCAATTTGGAACGACAGAACAGTACCAATCAATGCTTTCAGCTGATCGTTCTTGCCGATGATAGTTAGCACATCTTTAAAGCTAAACTTCTCTGCTGGTTTTGCGTTAGCTGGCGCTGCTTTCTCTTTCACGTTACGTGCAATCAAGAATGCGCTCATCACGAACAAAACTGCAATCAGCATAGCAACATTGAAGAAACCGTCACCTTGGTTACCGTTACCTAGTTCACCCACGATGTGGAGGCCATAAGTACCCGTAATAAACCATGCAAGGCTTGCAAAAAGACGTGGCCACACAACCAACTTTTCACGCTCTTGACGCTCACTCGACAGTGCCGGAATCATTGACCAGTAAGGGATGTCCATAATGGTGTAGGTAAGACCCCATAGGATGTACGCCGCTGCCGCATAGATGTACAGAGTTGTGCCTTCAAACATATGGGTGCTGAAAAGGCCGACTAACACGATAGCGTTCAGTACTGTACCAATCACAATCCAAGGGCGGAATTTACCGAATTTTGAGCGCGTATTATCAACAATGACTCCCATCATAGGGTCGGTCACCGCATCAATGATACGCGCAGCTAAAAAGATCGTACCCACGAAAGCGGCAGAGAGACCTGCGACATCCGTAAAGTAAAACATTAAGAAGATATAGATAGGTGCGCAGGCAAAATCTTTGCCGAGAGCTCCGAGGCCGTAGGACAGCTTGGTTTGTAGAGTAATTTTATCAGACATTTTAGTTCCTTAGTGTCGTACTGCTGTTCACTCCCCTAACTAGAATGAATAACGTCGACGTCTTTTATTTATATTTCGAGGGTAATGCTACTCACACACTCGCCACCTTACTGTGATCAAAAACCGCCTTATGGAAACGTTTCCATTAAAATTACAGAAATGAGACATCGAGCACGAACATGGGAAACCGCTACAAAATATAAATATTTTTCTCCTTTAAATTAGCAAGTTACGACAATTGATAATAATAACAATTATCAATAAGATATTACAAAGAAACACAAAAAGCCACACAAACCTCAGACTTGTGCGGCATTTTCTCCCTTGTTGAGAGAGCGATTTTCGTTCTATTGAAAAGTTATAGCTCTATGCGATATCGATACGCTGAAGCTTGATTAACATGGCACTCTCGGCATCCAAGATAGGCATCGTGAGACCGACCTCTGCGCACCAATCACCTGATAGTTCGCAGCCAGATTCCGTCCAGGGAGGCTGATAGTTCACGATATCGTCGTAGTTAGACGGTTTATCCAATACCGTTACTCGGTATGTCGCTTGTGGATCCAATCCGGGGACACGCAAATGACCACTCAATGAATTGGTTGGCATCGCGAGCTGTGCAACCATCACTACAGCTTCCGACTGATCGTTAGAGACAACCGCATGAATTTGGTGCGCTTTATCGTCAGTAGGGATCCGCCAAGTACTACCGCTGTGCAGTAATGGACGCAACATTTTGTGTAGTTTGATGTAGCGTTCAAAGCCCTCTTTCTCCGCTTGATCTTCTTTCACTGGGTCAAGCTCAATCCCCATGTGACCGAACAGGGCTGTAAGCCCACGGAACTCGATGCTGTGACGACGGCGCGTACTATGACAGTGGCTCGCAGCAATATGGCTGCCCATTACTTCTGGCGGGAAGAAGTAGCTCATACCGCGTTGAATAGTTTGACGCTCAAGTGCGTCGTTATTGTCTGAAGCCCAGAATCGATGTGTGCGCTTTAAAACCTCATAATCAATACGGCCGCCGCCCGCCGCGCAAGATTCAATCTCCACTTGCGGGTGCTTTTCACGAACTTTATCCACTAACTGATAGTAACGTTGGGTTTGATTGTGCGCCGCAGCCTGACCTAAGTGCGCTGGCTGAACGACTTCGCGGTTCATGTCCCACTTGATGTAAGCGATATTGTAGGTCGAAAGGAAATGGTCCAGTCGCTCAAGCAAGAAGTTAAACGCATCATCATTTTGCAGGTTGATGACATATTGATTACGACCTGTTGGTTGCTCGTAGCCATCGACTGCCAATAGCCAGTCAGGATGAGAGCGATACAGATCTGAATCTCTATTGATCATTTCTGGCTCAAACCACAACCCAAATTCCATTCCCAGACTGTTTACGTGTTCCACAATCGGGCGTAAACCATTCGGGTATTTGGCTTCACACAAAAACCAATCCCCTAGCCCAGATTTATCTCCGTTGCGCCCTTTGAACCAGCCATCATCAATGATAAAGCGCTCTACACCCATCTCTGCCGAATGAGTTGCCATCGACATGATGTATTCTGGATCGTGATCGAAGTAAATGCCTTCCCATGTATTGAGGTGAATAGGACGAGACTTATCAGTAAAATCTCTTGGTAAAATAGCTTCGCGTACATGAGCATGAAAGTGATGGCTCATGGCATTCAAACCTGTATTGCTATGGCTTGCGTACAACCAAGGTGTCGTCAAGCTTTCACCCTCTTCCAATGCGATTTCACCCGGAAGATAAATCACCTCTGCTTGCATATATCTTCGACCATCGGCCTTAACATCAACACGCAGTCGGTGATTACCGCTCCATGCAAAGTGGAAGCCCCATACATCGCCATTCATCTCATCGAAGTGTGCAGTACCAACAACTAACGCCGGATAGTGTTCATGAGATGTGCGCCCACGACGGTTCTCTTGTTGGTAACCGCCTTGTAGCAACGGTTGACGAACAGTTTGAAATTCATGAACCCAACGACCGTAATATGTCATTAGCTCATTCGCACGCGCAGGCAAAGGCAAGGTATTCGCAAGGCGATTGACCTGATACACACCCTCTTTTTTATTTGTGAGCGTGTGACGCGTTTTAACCACGTCATTGACATCTAAAATCAGTTCAGTTTTTAAAAGCAAGCCAGCAATAACGTCTTCGCTCTCAACCACGATGCCATTCTGGTTTTCTTCAACATGACGGATAACAAATACCGGAGCCCAATCCTGGCCATTACGATGCCCTTCAACACCAGGACTGCTAAATAAACCACGACCAAGCTCTGGGCTTAAAGTCATCGAAACATCATTGTCCAAACGCCCGTACGGCACCGGGCGATACAAAGCTCTGCGATACTCTTTGTAGTCACCGCTGACATTCTTCCCCCAATGTAGGATCTCTGCATGGTCCCCAAGCTCTACTATCAGCTGCGTTTGTTGGCCTGTTAGCTCAACCAGTGTTTTATCCATCATCTTGTCTTACCTTGAAACTGGAAATTACGTCGCATCATAATGAAATCTTCGAAATAATCTGTGACGAACCCTTAATTATGGAAACGTTTCCATAATTAACATAGCTTATTGAGAGGTTGGAGTTGCTTATATTTGGTGGCTACTTTTGAGAAAGAATATACGTCTACGTCTTCACTGACACAAACATCTTCGATATAAACACCCATTTCTCTCTATGTAAAAGCTTTTATTATCATCAACTTAAAAACACAACCCTATCATTTAGGCGACTAAACATCCATTTAATACCTGCCGCCCTTGCGGTCATGGCATAGCCCTCGTATTCTGAAGCCTTCGAGTACGTCATGAAGTGTCTTTATTGGGTCCTAACTTAATACCCCAGATTGACGATGTCGTCAGATTAAAGTGTCAACTTTGATTTAAGTGACTACATTTAACTTCTTTGTCTCACATGCCCAATTGATTTCAGTTGGGCTATCTTAACCCGACTAAATTAATATATTTCAACCACTTAAATTCAGCACTTCTTTATTATCTCTAGTAAAGTCCGACACAACACCGAGATAACGATTCAACAAAAACATCAAAAAGCACTCCCCAAAAACATCAAAAACCAATAAAAACGCGATAGATATCACATTAAATATCCAAAAAACCATCAATCGTCAAAAATGCCAACCCCATCATGAAAACGTTTCCAGAGTTTATTTACACTGCGCAGCGAGTTAGGACTCAAAACAATAAAAAATAAATCCATATAAATAGAATGGAGACACTTCATGAAACAAAAGACGCTTGTAAGAGCGCTAGGGCTAACCCTCGCCCTTGTTCCGCTTGCTAGTATGGCCGCAGTGGAGAACATCACATACTTTGGCTATGCCAAGTGGGGCAACATTTACACCGATAACGACGAACACAATTCAGGCAAAGGCGAACGCAACGATGTAATTCGAGCGAGCCAAGGCTACGGCAACTACCGTTTAGGTAACGAGCTGAACTGGTGGGAAGCGGGCCTCAAAGCCGACGTTTGGCAACAAGGTGAAGCGTACTTTGATACCACGCTTTACCTAGGAAGTGGCGAGAGCTGGGGTGACGTTAGCTTGATTCAGATGTGGTCTGCAGGTCACGGCCTGATTGACGGACAAGCCGATGCCACTGTGTGGGCGGGCGAGCGTTTTTACCGCCGTCATGAAGTTCACATGATTGACATCAAATACTGGGACACATCGAGCACAGGTATCGGTGTTGAAAACTGGGATCTTGGTTTTGCTAAAGGTCACATCGCATGGATGGCTCCAAATTCTAGCGCAGATGGCCGCAGCTTACACAATATCGACGCACGTTTGAGCGACATTGAACTAAGCGACAGTGCAGATCTTACGGTCGGTTTGAACTACGTGTTCACGCAAAATTCCAGCTATGACGAGAGTGACATCACCACTTCTGGCGCGATGTTATCGACACTCTACCGCCAAGCTTGGGATTACGGCTCAAACACATTCGCTTTCCAATACGGTACTGATGCGCTTGCGGGCGGTTTGATGAGTGCAGAAGGTGGCTCCAACCGTAAATACAGCACAGGTGTTGAGCATGATGGTTACAGCTGGCGTATTTTCAATTCAGGTGACCTAAACGTAAGTGAAGACTTCCAAGTAATGTACTCCATCGCCTACCAAGATAAAAATCTCGACAACGACGAAGGTGAGAAGTGGTTCAGCGTGGGCGCTCGCCCTCAATACAGTTGGACAGAATACATGGCAACCGCACTTGAAGTTGGCTACGAATCAGTAGAAGCACAAAATGGTGCTGGCACCAATGACATGTACAAAGTGACAGTGTCGCAAATGTTCCAAGCAGGCAAAGGCGTTTGGGCTCGTCCATCACTCCGTTTATTCGCGACTTACTCAGAGAAAACCGATGAGTGGGGACGCGGCAATGATGTCTACGGCCAAGCACAAAGCATCGCCAAGCAAAATATTGATGAGATCACTTTCGGCTTTAACGTCGAAACGTGGTGGTAATCCAAACCCGCTACTATTTATGAACCCAAAGGGGTGAGTAATACACTCACCCCACAAAGGACAACGCAGATGAAACTAAAACCGCTAGCAACTCTATTCATGGCTCTGTCTCTTGGCGCGTGCAGTGGATTACCAGAGCAAACTTTCAATACCGATTTGAGCCAACCACAATGTTGCTCAACGTTAGATGCTTTGCCTCTGACCGCTCTACCGATTCCTTTCCACCAGCAGGTGGTTATGGATGCAAATCTACCAAGCTTGAGCAATGCGGTTTTACTTTTTTCAGATTCTTCTAAACCACTCCCAGTGATGAGCTATCAAATCACTTCTGACTCGCCATTCTCGCTGCTTGTACGCTCTTATGTCGATAACCAAGCCTTATTTGCTGCGAGCGTCTTAGTTTATAACGAAAACTGGCAGCTTGTTTCTCGTTACTCGGCACAGGATTTCGAGTACCACCCAACCGGCATGCGCGGTTTAGAACGTATCGAGAAAGTCATCACGATCAACCCGCAGCTAAACGGTGCTCAATACATAGTCCTTGCTTCCGACTCATCAATGCTTGGACAAAAGCTCGCACGACAGCACCCAGAACAGGTGTATACGGAATCTCAGAACATTATCGGCAGTAAACAGCTTCCTTTAGTCGCGGAATACCAAGCATTTGGTGTCGTCGAGGTGACCACCAGCGCGTCAAACAACAGTGCCGTTCTCACACTGCTGACAGAACTAGGCACCCAAACCAAGCAGAAACAGAACTCTCAAATGACACCATCCGCCTCTCCAGAAGCGCTGGATGAGTGGGAAGTGTTTCAATCTCAAATCGATAAAGCACTCGAAAACAACGATGTACAGCAAGCCGCTGCGCTAGCCAACCAAGCATCACAACAAGGCTATACCCAAGCCAAAGATTATCTCGTAGAGCAACTAGCGAAATAACGATTCGTCGCTCTCCGACTCGTTCGCAACGCAATTCACTTTATTACGCTGCGAAATGATTGCGAAAACAAATTAGTAACAAAGAAATTTAAATAGGAACATCATGACAGCATTCTCAGATATTATTCAAAGACGTGATTGGAAAAACCCACAATCGGTCAATATCAATAACCTTAAGGCGCACAGCCCACTTGCAAGCTTTCGTGATGAAGAAGATGCTCGTGACAATGTTAATGCCCAGCGTCAATCGCTGAACGGCCAATGGAAATTCAAACTGTTTGATGCGCCAGAGCAAGTTGACGGCGAGTTCATCGAGTCACAATTCAATGACATAGACTGGGATGAGATTACTGTCCCTTCAAACTGGCAAATGCAAGGTTACGACAAGCCTATCTACGCCAACGTGAAATACCCATTCGAAGTAAACCCGCCGTTTGTGCCGAGTGATAACCCAACGGGTTGCTACCGTACTAGCGTGTCACTTTCAGCAGAAGATTTAGACAATACGCAACGCATTATCTTTGATGGCGTGAACTCGGCTTTCCACCTTTGGTGTAACGGCACTTGGGTTGGTTACAGCCAAGATAGCCGCCTGCCTTCTGAATTCGACCTAACGCCTTACCTTGTTGCGGGTGAAAACAGCCTAGCCGTCATGGTGATTCGTTGGAGTGATGGAAGCTACCTAGAAGACCAAGATATGTGGTGGCTAAGTGGTATCTTCCGCGACGTCACTTTGCTGTCTAAACCACAACACTGCATTGAAGACGTGTTCATCACACCGGATTTAGACGCGTGTTACCGCGATGGTTCACTGTCGGTTGTGACTTCGATTTCTGCGCCGGACACCTACCAAGTTCAAGTGCAGCTGTTTGATGGCGAACAAGCCGTGACAGAGCCACGCATCGACCGTCCGCACAACCGCCGCATTGACGAACGTGGTACGTGGGACGACGTGGTATTCCAAACATTGCACGTACGCGAGCCAAAGAAATGGACGGCGGAAACACCGAACCTTTACCGCTTAGTCGTTTCATTGTTGGATGAAAATGGCACGCACTTAGAAAGCGAAGCGTACCCTGTGGGCTTCCGTAAAGTCGAAATCACCGATGGCCAATTGAAGCTAAACGGTAAGCCTTTGCTGATCCGCGGCGTGAACCGTCACGAACATCACCCAGAGCTTGGTCATGTGATGACGGAAGAAGACATGATCCGTGACATCTGCTTGATGAAGCAATACAACTTCAATGCGGTACGTACAGCGCACTACCCGAACCACCCTCGTTGGTACGAACTATGTGACCAATACGGCTTGTACGTGTGCGATGAAGCGAACATCGAAACCCATGGCATGCAACCAATGAACCGCCTATCGAGCGATCCACAATGGGCGCACGCTTACATGAGCCGCTACACCCAAATGGTGATGCGCGATAAGAACCACCCTTCGATCATCATTTGGTCTTTAGGTAACGAATCCGGTCACGGCAGCAACCACAATGCGATGTACGCTTGGTCTAAAAACTACGATCCTTCTCGCCCAGTACAGTACGAAGGTGGTGGTTCAAACACCACGGCAACCGACATCATTGCACCGATGTACGCGCGTGTGAATACGGTCATCGAAGACGAAGCTGTGCCTAAATGGGCAATCAAGAAATGGGTGTCGTTACCTAACGAAACTCGTCCTTTGATTTTGTGTGAATACGCACACGCGATGGGCAACAGTCTGGGCAGCTTTAATGACTACTGGGATGCGTTCCGCGATTACCCTCGCCTACAAGGCGGCTTTATTTGGGATTGGGTCGATCAAGGCTTGAGCCAATGGGATGAAAACGGCCAACACTTCTGGGCTTACGGCGGCGACTTTGGCGATGAAATCAATGACCGTCAGTTCTGCATCAACGGTTTGATCTTCCCTGATCGCACGGTTCATCCAACGTTGGAAGAAGCAAAATACTGCCAACGCATGATCACTGTGTCACTGCAAGAGCAAACCCAAGACGCATGTACACTGTTAGTGACTAACGAGAACTTGTTCCGCGCAACCGATAATGAGCAATTGAACTGGTCTTTGTTGGAAGATGGCAAAGTTATCCAAACGGGTTCTTTGGCGCTTAATGTAGAAGCCGACAGCCAAGCAAGCATTGAGATTGCCCTTAACTTCAAGCCAAAAGCGGAAGCGCAATATCACTTAAATACCGACATTACTCTGATTGCTGCAACACCTTGGGCAGACGCAGAGCACGTCGTTGCTTCTGAGCAAATGTCACTACGCAATACAGTAGGCCTTGCTCTGCCAGCATTGGAAACGCAACCGGCGCCAATGCTAACGCAGCAAGACAATGCCATTTTGGTGTCTAGCTTGGATGAAAAACATCAATGGCGTTGGGATAGCGAAACTGGCTTGATGACAGATTGGCGTGTCGATGGTGAAGCACAAATGCTTGCGGCACCACAAGATAATTTCTTCCGTGCTCCACTGGATAACGACATCGGCGTGAGCGAAATCGACAACGTCGACCCAAATGCTTGGATGTGTCGTTGGGACATGGCGGGTATCGGCCAGTGGGAGCGCCAATGTGTCGCTTGCCACAGTGAAACTATGGCACATGCGGTGAAAGTGACTTCGACGTTCGCTTACCACTTTAATGGTGTAATACAAGCGATCACGACGTGGACGCACACCCTGAGCAATAACGGCGAGATGATATTGACTGTAGATGTGAAGCTAGCTGATGATTTGCCACCAATGCCACGTATCGGTTTGGAACTTGAACTACCATTGAACGAGCAAAAAGCGCCGATCACATGGCAAGGCTTAGGTCCGTTTGAAAACTACCCAGACCGTTTGGCAGCGGCGCGCTTCGGCCAGCACACACAAACGCTTGAGCAAATGCACACGCCATACATTTTCCCAACCGATAACGGTCTGCGTTGTGGTACGCAATGGTTGAAGGTGAATGAGTTAGAAATCTCGGGTGACTTCCAGTTCAGTGTGAGTCAGTACGCTCAGCAACACTTAGCAGCAGCGAAACACACCAATGATTTGGTCGCGGAACAGAAGATTTACATGCGCTTAGATCATAAACACATGGGTGTGGGCGGTGATGACTCTTGGAGCCCAAGTGTGCACAAGGAATTCCAGTTAACGGACAATCAATACGCTTACAAGGTGACGTTTAAACCCGCTCAGTAATCGATAGATAACCTAAACACACGCCAATGTCGCTCAATCCCCAAGTTCCGGCTTGGGGAATTTTTAGGTTCATCGCGGATTAGCGGGAACTTAAAACAAAAACGGTAGTAAGTGATATGGTTTAGTCGCCAAACAAAAATCATACACAAACTACCGTTTCCATGCCGAATCATACTTTCCTATCTTCATTCTGGGAAGGCTTTCAAATAGTAAAGTCTCACCAGACAGCAACACTTATTACCCTTACTCTTAAACCTAACTCTGAAGCTAAATGCCTCTGTGGTCTTGAAGACGAAGCTATCCATGAGTATCAATGGCGTCATGTAAAGGATGCCATGTTACTCGGTGTTCCAGTTGAACTTTCCGTTCAAACTCGAAGGATTAAGTGTCGCGACTGCGGCATAAAAACAGAGTCTCTATCTTGGTTAGAGCCTTATGCTCGCATAACGAAGCGCCTAAAAAGTTATATAGAACAACTATTACCTCTTCTCCCTATTAAGCATATCTCCCAGTTAACGAGCGTTCATTGGCACACAATTAAAGAGATAGATAAACACCGGCTTAGACAAGTTGTACCGTCAATAAAATGGGAAGACCTAAGGCAACTCGTCATGGACGAGTTCGCCATCTTTAAAGGACATCGATATGCCACGGTCATCGCTGATGCTAAGACTCACCAAGTCATTTGGATAGGATTAGGTCGTAGCCGCAAAGACATACGACCGTTCTTCGAGCAATTAGGCGAGCATGGGATAAATATCGAAGCCGTCGCGATGGACATGAATACGGCTTTCGATCTTGAAGTTCAAGCGCACTGTCCGAACGCAAAAATCGTTTACGACTTATTCCATGTTGTCGCTAAGTTCGGTCGCGAGGTGATGGATAGAGTTAGAGTCGACCAAGCCAACAAACTTAAGCAAGACAAAAAAGCGAGGCAATGGGTGAAGCGTTCACGCTGGGTACTGCTGAAAAATAGAGGCAACTTAAATACACGCCAAGAAAGCTATCTTACTGAAATATTGAATATCAATAAGGACTTAATGACCACTTATATACTCGGAGCACAACTCAAAGAGCTTTGGTATTGTGAATCAGAAGGGCACGCTAAGGGGCTCTGGGACGCGTGGTGGGAACAAGTGCAAGAGAGTGGGATTAAGCCATTAAAAGAGTTCGCTCGAAAACTCAGACCATATCTTCACGGGGTTATCGCATCGGCAAGTTATCCGTTAAATACTTGCACGCTTGAAGGGATAAACAACAAGATAAAGCTAATCAAGCGAATGGGATATGGTTATCGAGATACTGACTACTTCTTCTTGAAGATAAAAGCGGCTTTCCCCGGAAAGCCGCGATGAACCAATTTTTATCGTTTTGTAAAAGGGAGAACAGAAAAACGCCCCGTTGCAGCATAGGCGCTATTTGATGAGGGAAAGGATCTCTTTGAACTCTGGAGCACGGCAATCTTCGACCATTTCATACAAGCACATCTCAACGCCCGTCAACCCCACCCCATTAGCAGTGAGCTTAGCAAGCGCCAACGCTTTGTTTGCCGCCGTTCTTGAAGCGGTACAGTCTGTAACAAGCTCGACTCGATACCCCATTTTACGCAGAGATAACGCGGTTTGATAAACGCAGATATGCGCTTCAATCCCACAGATTAACCATGTATCGACTTTAGTGTTTTCCACCGCCAGTTTAAATGTCGCTTCTTTGCAGCCATCAAAAGTGTATTTAGCGATCGCTAAATGATCTTTTGCTAGCACTTCGCGAATCGGTTCAACGGTTGGACCTAAACGTTCTGGGTTTTGCTCTAGCCATACAATGGGTAAGTTCAGCGCTTTGGCACCTTTAACTAACTTCGTCGTATTTTCAATATTAGCGTCGCTTTCATGCATCAAACTCGCGAGCTTTCCTTGCACATCAACAACAATCAACGCTGTGGTCTTTTTGGATAACATTTTCACCTCGTATGATTTAATTACCCTACAACAATGTCGACTTTACATATAGACGCAAGTTCAACGTCAACCTCTAATGATCTAACATATTAGCCCTCGCCGCGATTAAAACGCTTTTGACTAGGCGTCCCCACCCGAACAAAATTCAACCACGAAAGGTCAACACGCCCTAGCAAATTGTCATCACCCGTCACCTAAAATCTACTCAGCGTCGGCAAAGGAACCATGGGTTCTGGCAACTAACTTACCTGTTGAAATTCGAACACCAAAACAACTTGTTAGTATCTATTCAAAGCGAATGTAGATTGAGAGGCCCCAACGTGTTCTTCTGTTTCCACGCACTGTCTTCCAGAATTTTTGGCGAGATAGAGTGCTTTATCCGCTCGTGCAACTAGGTCTGCAAGTAATTCATTGGGTTTGTAGGACGCTACACCAGCACTAAATGTTACGTTTGGAACCGGAGAAAAATCCACTTTAGTTATATCGTCTAGCAACTGAGATGCGAACTCCTTCGCATCCTCTAGCTCTCCTTCAACGACGACAATGACAAACTCTTCGCCTCCCCAGCGTGCGACTAGATTTTCTTTTCGAGAATTCGATTGAAGAAATTGAGCAAACCTAATAAGCACTGAATCACCAATATCATGACCATATGTGTCGTTAACTGTCTTAAAGTGGTCGATATCCAAAATGACAAGAGACATAGCTAATTGATGACGGATAACTCTAGAAATTTCCTTTTCAGTAGCCTCGATGAGTGCACGACGATTAAATAGTTTGGTCATTGGATCGTGCATAGCTAACCAGGTCAATTCTTCTGTTCTTTTAGAAACTGCTTTCTCCAAATTAGCATTTTGTTGACTAATTTCAGTGATAACCGTTTTAAATGCATCAGAAAGCTGGCCTATTTCATCAGTAGAACGAATACCTACAAAGTTGTGATAGCCCCCCCCTAAAGCATCATTAACTTTTTTGGTCAGCTCACTGATTGGTCGGGTCACAGCATGGCATAGATATACTATTGCTGGCATAAAAACGGACACCACGATAAACAGTGTGATAGCAATATTTTCTATCACTTGCTCTATATTTAGAACAAGGTCAGATTCGTTTCCCGTCACAAAAACGGTCCAATTAGGCACTACATTTAACCGTGAAAAAGTTAGGTGTTTTTTCTCATTAGATGCTGTTTCATAGTAATAGCCATAACCTGTACTAGCTTGTTTTGTTTTCTCGATAATGTCTACAAGCCCCAGATAATCGAGCTTTTCAGTATCATAAAGATTGACTGTCATAACTTTAGAGAAGTCTGGGTGAGCGATAATCCCACCATTAATATCAGATATCCACGCATAACGATTGTTACCTATGCTCACGGTTGAAAGCCTTTCAGTCAAATACCGTAAAGAGATAGATACCGCAATTATGCCTTTCCATTGCAGATTTGAGTCATGTATTGGCACACCAAGGACGACTACGGGCATGTTGACCACGCCACCATGAAGGGGAGGAGAGACATGATAGTTAGCATTTTGCCATCGAATGTCTTGGATAATGTTCGGGCGGGTAATTTTTAGCTCCGTTCCCTTATAGTCTATTCGATTCCATTGATCATCAATATAGAGTGTATTGACCACTGAGTTTTTAGAGTTTTTTTTCAGCCAAATCAGTTCACTAACGATAGAGTCTAAATGGCCTTGTTGAAACGCTTGACGCTTACTTAACAACTGCATGAGCGCCACGTGTCGAAAGAGTTCTTGGTTTATGACATCAGAATACAGGGTTGAAATTCGATTGGAATATTTTATGGCATTATCTATCAGGCGTTGCCGCTCTGTAATGTAAAAAGCAAAAAACAGAAGTATGACGAAAAAAACGGTGAGAACCGAGTATGTGATTACAAACTTAGTTCTAATTCTAGTCCCCCCCCACCTAGCCATAATCCAATACCCCCGAAGGTTTGATTTTACCTAAAGTCTAGCTTCAAATTAGGATTTAAAAAGAGAAATGGCCCCCGATTTTCGGACATAACTTTAAGTGATTAGCCTGTTTTGATAGTGCCCTGAAATACTGGAGCAGGTTATGACTATAATTCGAATACCCAATCATCTTATCAGGGTCTGTTCGAAACGAATGCAGATTGAAGAAATATCCCGAGACTTGAAAAGCCCTGCCTACGGTCTAGGCCTACTCCATAGCCGAACTAGCAGCTCAGAGCGCTTTGGAGAAATTACGAGGGGAAACCTCAATACTTAACCCTTTGCCATAGTCGAACATAAATCAACCACATACTTTAAATTCTTGTGTTCTTTTACTACAGGCAAGAAAAGCGAGCACGAACGACTGCAATATCTTCTTTATCAAAGTGAAATCTTAATGTCACGATTGCACACTAACTTAGCGCATATATTTTTATTCCACATATAGAAGGACTTATGACTAAAATTGGGATTCTTGCCACCATTGGCGCTCTGGCTATTTCTGCTTTACCCACTCATGCAAGCAATGTCTCGGAAGGCGATGTAATTAACCTTGGTCTCCATGAGTTAAAACCAACTCAACCATCCGTAGGTTATGACCAAATTATGTACAAGTTGGGTCGCTACCAATTTGACCAAGAAAAAATGTTTGATGAAATTTGTGAAGCCAATGGTCAAAAAGGCGTAGTGAGCATCAAAGACCAAGCACATCCAAATATTCCTTCGACCTTCACCTGTGAAATGGAAATAGGTTCACGTAAACAAGACATGAAGACAGTAGTCATCGCACCCAACGATGAATACTACCTGACTGACGGACACCATACATTCAATGTGTTCTATCGCATGTCGCAAGGTGGGCCATCATTCAATGTCAATGTGGTGGTTGATAAAGATTACCGCAACCTAAAAAACATGGATGCATTCTGGAACCAAATGGTTAAAGATGGCAATACATGGCTGTTTAATCACAACGGTGAAGCGATTAGCTACCAACAACTCCCAACCTCTCTTGGGTTAACCAACTTCGCCAACGATCAATACCGCTCACTGATGTACTTTTCTCGAGGTGTGGGCTGGGACAAGCCGAATGACCCCGTCCCGTTCTTAGAATTCTACTGGTCTAAAGAAGTACGTAAAGCAATTGATGCAGCAAACTTCGATCTAAATTCGACTGAAGGTTACGCAAAGGCTGTCAATGCAGTCAGCAACCATATCCTATCTATGGATACCAACAACGTTGGTGGTTCAAAGCTTTCAGTTAAGCAGATGGGGCAGTTTAGCGAATACAATCAAAAAGGCTTCGATAAACTTTTCAAAGAGCGCGGTAAGGTTGATTACATGCTGCGTTATAAAACAACGTCTACCGCCAATGGTTTAAGCTATGACTTAGCAGCAGTTTCAGCTCCTGTACTCAAACAATTGGACCAATTCACACTCGAATCAAACTCAAGCTTTAATGATTACCCAGCCGCTTCTGTTGATGGCATTGTCAATGCAATTGTAGAGATCCCAACAGGCACCTCTGCCAAGTGGGAACTCAGCAAAGACAATGACAAGCAAGTGATTTGGGAGCACAAGAAAGGTGCACCACGCGTGGTTAACTACCTTGGCTACCCAGGTAACTATGGCTCTATCCCACGTACTGCTCTACCTAAAGAGTTTGGTGGCGATGGCGACCCGTTGGATGTGATTGTACTTGGTCAGTCTGTACCACGAGGTGAAGTTGTTCCTATTCGTCTGATCGGTGTAATGAAAATGCTAGATGACGGCGAGCAAGACGACAAACTCGTAGGCGTTCTCACTAACGATTCACCATTTAAAGATGTGACTTCTCTGAACGATCTAAACAGCTCCTATCCAGGCGTTCAGGACATCATTGGTCTATGGTTTGAAAACTACAAAGGTCCAGACGGTGGCATGGAACTGCAAGGCTGGGGCGACGATGTGGAAGCCAACCAGATCCTTGATGCAGCAAAAAAGCACTACGCTCTGAACTAAACGTAGATTTGATTATTGGAATCTGATTTAAGCCCTCACTGCATTGCAATGGGGGCTTTTTAGTGGAGATATGGAAATATAGCGATACCGACTGGGTTGACCAGTTTTGCCCCGTGTTTGAATAAAAAATGGGCTGAAGTCATAGGTTTCTTTCATAACCACTACTGTTCATCGTGTTAAGACTCATAAACGGAACACTCAATCAGATTCCCATCAGGGTCTCGAAAGTAGAAGGAAGTGATCGGTCCCTGCGCTCCAGTACGAGTGATCGGACCTTCTAAAATGTTAACGTTTTGAGCCCGAACATGCTGC
The DNA here is from genome assembly GCF_024347575.1 of Vibrio pelagius. Taxonomy (NCBI): domain Bacteria; kingdom Pseudomonadati; phylum Pseudomonadota; class Gammaproteobacteria; order Vibrionales; family Vibrionaceae; genus Vibrio; species Vibrio pelagius. The sequence goes on along the minus strand of NZ_AP025505.1, from coordinate 341,426 downwards.
ATTGCGCTTGCTAAATCCCCTTCAATGATAAAACAGAGATCGGCACTACCTGCTTGTACGTGCCGTGCCTTAGGTTCAAACTCACGGCCTAGCTGATGCAAATTAATCTTTTGCTGACCGTATTCCAAGGCGACTCGCCCTTCTCCGAAGGTGACAGCGTTCATACCCATAACCGATTGAAAAAAAGCAACCGAGGTTGGAATATCGGCCACGGTTAAAACAAAATGATCAAGGTGTTTAATATTCAAGTACCTTTCTCCTTTGAAGTGATGACGTGATTAAATGGATGAACTCCATAACAAATATACGGCCAACAAGACAAACAAAATAGCATTGATCTTATCCAGCCAGTGTCGATGTGCGCCTAGGAAAAGTGTTTTAGCCTTATAGGCGAGTAACGCATAGGTCGAATGCGCACAAATAAATGCCAAGCTAAATATCCCTACCAGCACCGAAAACTGTACAACATAGCTTTCATCTGGCTTGATAAAATGAGGGAAAACAGAAAAGAAGAACAGGATAGCATTCGGGTTACTAAATTGTAGCAAAACACCTTCCCCAAACACTTGTTTCTTCTTGAATGCCGCATTCGTAGAGATCACCTGAGCCTTGCTGCTACCAAACCACAGCCTAAGTCCCAAATAAAATAGGTAAGCGGAACCGCAGTAAGAAACAACTTTAAAAGCCATTGGGGAGGAAACCAACAGCAGCCCCAGACTTGTCGCAGAAAACAAAGCGACAGCGCACACACCCAACGTTAAACCTGATATCCCGACGACCGAACCTTGAAAACCGAAATTAATGGCGTTGGAAATGGATTTTAATGTCCCAGGCCCCGGCATATAGACAACGGCTAATGCAATAGCAGCAAAACTCAAATAGGTATCCAAGAGTGAACTCGCAATAGTTAAAAAAGATGCACTATTGTCTAGCACTCTTAAAATGTTGAAAAATACTATTCAACTAAGAGCTTGATAGGTTTTTCTTATCAGTAATATGTTCTTTCAGCCACTGAACTCCGTAGTCGACCAAAGGGTGACCACGTTCCGGGTCCCACACCAACGCAGCAGTCACGACTGAAATGGCCTCTTTAAGTGGAACGAGTTTGACATTGTTAGGGATCATATTGACGATGCCCATTGGAACTAAAGCTACGCCCTGACCACAGCTCACATAAGCTATCTGAGCTGTCACTGAGCGAACCTCATAAAGAATTCGTGGATTAACATTGTGATTTCGACAAGCGGAAGTTAATAGATCGAAATACGGAGGGTTGACTCGCCTCGACGGCATAACAAGTGCTTCATCTTGCAAACTTCTCAATGAAATACAATCAGCGTTCACCAGTGGATGATCGAGTGGTAATGCGACCCCAAGTTTATCTTCGGTTAATGGTATTGAACTCAACCCCATGCCAATTTCACCGTCAACTCGAACAAATGCCAAATCCAATTCACCAGAGGACAATGATGAAATTGCTTCCGCACTGTCGATTTCATCCACAAAAACAGTGACGTCTGGGTAATGTTGCTTTATGTGCTCTAAAAAGTTTGGTAGCACTTCAAACATAGCAGATGTGATGGCACCAATATGAATAACCCCTGATTGTCCAAGCGCCACCTCCCGAACGACCTTTTCCAAAGATGACATTTGAATAACAAACTTCTGTACATGAGGAAGAATCGCTTTTCCTGACGCACTCAATTTAGTCCCGCGGCGAGAACGTTCAAACAAAGTGAGCTTCAACGACTGCTCAAGTGTTTTGATTTGCTCCGTTAAAGGTGGCTGAGACATTCCTAGCCGCTTTGCTGCGCGACCAAAGTTTTCCTCTTCGGCAACCGCTAAAAAAAGATAAAGTTGTTTTATCAACCTATAATCAATTTTACTCATCAGTAGTCCCTGACTAAACAATAATGAAGTACGTTAAAATGCCTCATTCTATGTTGCTAATTCTATTTTCGTATCACAGAGATACTAATGTTAGAATTTAACTATCAATGAAAAACTGTACATTGGCAACATTAACAACCAATGTGAGTATTGTATGGAGCTATTTTCAAGCCAACGTTTCCCTTTTTTAATCGAAGGTGTACATCTTAGCGTGTCAGCGATAACCCGATCAGGAGAGAACGATCCGATTGTCTTTCTCCATGGTTTTGGTTCAACTAAAGAAGACTACGCTGACATTGTTCATTATGCAGAATTTAACGACCATCCTTTTCTTGCCTACGATGCGCCAGGATGCGGTGAGACTCAATGCAGCGATCCCTCATCCGTTACTATCCCTTTTCTCCTGAAAACAGCTATTGCGGTACTGGATCAGGTAGGGTTCAAACAATTTCATCTCGTAGGGCATTCTATGGGAGGGTTGACCGCATTAATGCTCGCGCATCATTACCCAAACCGTGTGCTCAGCTTCACCGACATTGAAGGAAACATAGCGCCAGAAGATTGTTTTCTGAGCCGGCAAATTATCAATTACCCATCAAGCAGCGCAACAGAATTTTTTGATGAATTTATAACGCGAACTCGCCATGCACCACACTATGCAAGCGCCTTATATTCCGCTAGCTTACGCCATAAAGTTCGAGCCGATGCAGTTAAAGCGATATTCACGTCGATGGTAGAACTATCAGATGATGGTGATCTAATGGCTAAATTTCTGAGCTTGTCATGCCCGAAGATGTTCATGTATGGAGAGCAGAACCAACATCTATCTTACCTATCCCATATTGAGAGGGAAGGTGTAAGACTGGCAGAAATACCTGACTGCGGACATTTCCCTATGTATTCAAACCCTGTCAGTATGTGGCACCATATTGCGCAAAATATTACACGTTCATCTTAAGGTATTCTTTCGGGGTCACACCCATAATTCGTTTAAACATAACGATAAACGCAGATGAACTTGAATACCCCAACTCAAGGGCGATAACTTCAACACTATCGCCCACCTCCAGTCGATTCATCGCTTTCAGTACTTTCAGTTTTTGCTTCCACTCTGTGAGAGACATGCCCAATTCTTTGTTGCTTTTTCTCATGAGAGTACGCTCTGTGATGTAAAAATGGGCCGCCAATGTTTTAAGAGGGATGTCTTGATCAAGATACTTTTCGATATGGTCAAGTACACGTGACAACGTGGCATCATCAGTCGAAGGTAAAAAGCTCTCAATCGAATGAGTTTGCTTAAGTTGATCGTGAATAACCCTAATGAGACGAGTTTGTTCGGCAGAATAAGGAGGCACAGGCAAAAATTGCTTTAAATGTTCAAGCGCTGAACGGATCAATGGTGTGACTTGCAAAGCACATACTTTGTTTGGCAATACGTTCGCGTAATGCGCCTCGATATATAACGAGCAATGAGTGGCCTCATGTTGATTAAAGCCTTGATGTTCAATACCCGGTGGAAGCCAAATCCCATACTGAGAAGGGGCTAAATAGGAGCGGTTTCCTATCTTTACTTCCATAACACCATTGTAAGAATAGACAAACTCCCCCCAAGGGTGACTGTGCTTAGGGTAACTTGAATTAGCCGGGATTTCCGCAACACGAAAGTACATCGGCTCAGGTATACGGTTTTGAAATGGAACTAAGCTGCGATTTTTTTTCATAACCAAAGTGTCACTTTTGCACGGTTACATGTCAGTTTTAAACTATATGTTTTGAATGTGTCATAGGCAATATAAAAATTAACATTAATCATCATAAGACAAACAATTATGCAACAAAGACAACCACTCGATGTCACCGCTTTTTCTCTTATGATCATCTTTTGCATGATCATGGGAGGACAACAAGTCGCGATTAAAGCCGTCAGTGCAGATATGGCCCCTATCGTACAACTTGCTTTGCGCTCATTATTTGCAGCAGTTTTGATCCTAATGTACATGCGCTTTAAAAAAGAACGTTTTGTCTCTAACTCCGGAGCAATAAAATATGGAGTGCTTGCGGGAGCCTTCTTTGCTCTAGAGTTTTTCTTATTGGGCGAGGCACTGACCCGAACGACCGCAGCCCACGCCGTTGTATTTTTATACAGCTCACCGATCTTTACCGCTCTAATTCTTCATCTGTTTGTCCCATCAGAAAGAATGTCGTTGCTTCAATGGATAGGAATTCTGATTGCTTTTAGCGGGATAGGTATCATTTTCTGGGAACCGAGTTCAACGGATGCCTCTGACACTTTCATTGGGGATGTTCTTGCTTTTCTTGCAGCATTGGCATGGTCGCTAACGACAGTGATAGTGCGATGCACTTCTCTTTCTCAAGTACCAGTGAAACAGGTGGTTTTTTATCAGCTCATTGTTGGGTTTGTTTTACTGGCTATAGCATCTACCGTAACGCACCAGTGGCATTTTAATTCAACACCTATGGTGTGGGTTAACTTAATATTTCAATCAGTAGTCGTGTCATTTCTCGCCTTTTTAGTCTGGTTTTGGCTTCTGGGCCGCTATCAAGCCTCACAAATTGGCATCCTTTCCTTTATGACGCCCTTGTTTGGTGTGGTCTTTGGTTACATATTGCTGGGAGAACACCTTGATAAGCAGTTCCTGATAGGCTCAGTTTTCATCCTTTCTGGTATCTTTGTGGTCAATAGTTCAGGTTGGATGTTAAGAGCATTTCGCCGCTTGCAGCAAGCTAAGAATAAAGCTTCAGAGCTCTAGATAACGTTAGAAAAAGCAGCCCAAAGTGAATAGCTCAGTATGAGGCTACAACACATTGGGCTATTTCGTTTTACGATTTCACATTGAATTGGACTTAGTCCAAGAGACAAAAGTGCGAAGCTTAAATGAAGGAAAGTAATGTAAGCCAATATAAAACTATCTATCTTCAGCAAGCTGCTCTCGAATCCAAGATGTAAAAGCTTTAAATTTCTTTCGCTGTTCCATCCCTTTGGGGCAAATAAGTAAATATTTCATGTCGGCACGAACTGAGGGAAACGGAGCAATCAGCTCCCCACTGTCAAGATAGGATTGGATCAAAGCTACTCTCCCCATCCCCATTCCCATATGATTCCTAACTGCAGATATAGCCATTTCGCCATGATTAAAAACACAATAACTTGACGGGGTGTTGATCTTGTTTTTCTGCAACCTGAACCAATGCTGCCATTCAAAATCAAAATTTGCTGAGTCAATAGATTCTGTACAGTGAATTAGCTTCGCATTTGACAAGCAATTGATATCACGATTTATGTTGTTTTTTTCCGCATATAACGGTGTACATACAGGAGTAAGGAACTCTTCCAAAAGGACTTCATTGTACATATCTGGTTGTGAATCTCGGCAATAATATATCGCCAGATCAACGGGTTCATGCTGAAAGTCAAGGTGACTGGCTTTCACTCTGATTTTCAAGTTTAAGTGCGGATACTGGGCTTGGAAATCCGATAGTTTAGGGAGCAGCCATGATTGAGCGAATGTAGGGGCAATACCAATATATAACTCTCCAGAAAGTTCATTGAACGTTATATCATCAATATCTGAAAAAATCGTAGAGAAAGCACCGTTTACGGTTTCATATAGCTGCCTCCCTTCTTCTGTTAGCTCCAGTTTTCTAGTCAACCGAACAAATAACTTAAACCCTAATTGCAGTTCAAGTTGTTTGATTCTCTGACTTACCGCAGCTTGTGTTAAGTGGAGTTCTTCTGCTGCACCAGTAAAGCTCATACATTTGGCCGCAATACCAAAAGTATATAAATTTGAAACCGCATGCTGTTTATGTTCCATCCCCTTCCTTATGCATAATCTCAGCTTATTTATACTATAACCAAATTAGGTTGTAACGCGCAAAACTATCAACTTAAATTAGCTTACCTTATGTTTCTAGATCGTTAACTTTGAGGAGCTACCTATGTCTTTTCGTTTTCCTGAAGGATTTTTATGGGGTGGAGCAACGGCTGCAAACCAAATAGAAGGTGCGCACAATATAGATGGGAAAGGATTATCCACATCAGACATTCAACCATACGGTTCATTTGGTGAGTTAAAACCTCGTCAAGATGGAGATTTTAATATCAAAGATATTGCAATCGATTTTTACCACCGTTACCCACAAGACATTGAATTGTTCTCTGAGCTGGGCTTTACCTGTTTCCGTCTTTCTATCGCTTGGAGTCGGATTTTTCCGAATGGCAATGAATCAATGCCCAACGAACAAGGGTTATCCTACTACGATAAAATCTTTGATGAACTCGAAAAGCACGGTATTACACCCATAGTCACCTTATCTCACTATGAAATGCCGCTGAACTTAGCCCAAAAGTATCACGGCTGGACTAACCGAGAGCTGATCGGCTTCTTTGAAAATTATGCTACGACAGTATTCGCGCGATTTGGGAACCGAGTAAAATATTGGCTGACTTTTAATGAGATCAACGCCACGCTACATGAATCTTTTACTGGGGCTGGTATTCCTCGGGGAAGTGATGCTCAAGCTCTGTATCAGGGAATACATCACCAATTAGTCGCAAGCGCGAAAGCGGTTAAGATCTGTCATGACATGCTACCAGATGCCAAGGTTGGCAACATGATGCTGGGAGCTATCCAGTATGCATTAACCAGTCATCCGGACGATGTCTTTGAAGCCATGCAGCAGAACCGTGAATGGCTATTCTTCGGAGATGTCCAAGGTCGTGGTTACTACCCAAGCTATATGACGCGTAAATTTAAACAAATGGGGGTTGTTCTTGATATTACCGATGAAGATAAAGAGGCATTAAAAGAAACCGTCGATTTTATCTCATTCAGTTATTACATGACTGGCTGTGTCAGCGTTCAGAGCGAGAAATTAGAAATGACAGATGAGAAGGCCTTCAAAATGGGCAGCAACCCTTATCTGGAGTCCACCGACTGGGGATGGCAGGTCGATCCGAAAGGACTACGTACTGTGTTGAATCTACTGTATGACCGCTACCAAAAACCTCTATTCATTGTAGAAAATGGCCTGGGAGCCACCGATACGCCAAACAAAGATGGGCAAATTGAAGACGACTATCGCATTCAGTACCTTAATGATCACTTATATCAAGTTGGAGAAGCTCTACAGGACGGAGTCGATATCATGGGATATACCTGCTGGGGACCGATCGATTTAGTCAGTGCTTCAACCGCTCAAATGTCCAAACGTTATGGCATGATTTACGTCGACCGTGATAACAACGGTAAAGGAACATTAAATCGAACACGGAAAAAAAGTTTTTACTGGTACCAGAAAGTCATTCAATCAAAAGGCGAGACTCTCACACCACCAACAAAGTGATTCGTAGGAAAAAGGCTTCATTGGCGGTAACTAAGTAGTTCGGGAAGGTCAAAGTTCTCAGTCATGATACATCGTCAATACGCGACACACATTGGCGTGTTAGCGATCGGATCTTTAATCACTTTGGCCTTGAGTGAAAATACCTCGCTTAGCATAGTTTCAGTGAAGACCTGCTCTGGTGTGCCTTGTGCCACTAGAGCCCCCTCTTTCAATACAATCAAATGGTCGCAATAACGACACGCTTGGTTCAAATCATGCAGCACAACAACGACTGTTTTACCCTGCTTGTTCATCTCTCTCATGATGTTCATAAGCTCGATTTGATGAGAAAGGTCGAGATAAGTAGTCGGTTCATCGAGCATGACTATATTGGTATCTTGAGCCAAAATCATAGCAATCCAAGTGCGTTGCCGCTGGCCACCAGAGAGAGAATCTACAGATTGCTGAGCCAATTCCGCTACCCCAGTCTCCTGCATGGCTTTGGCAACTGCGTCATTATCAATGTCACCCAACTTACCCCAATGCGATAAATAAGGAGATCGACCGTACTCCACTAACCTCTTTACGTTAATGCCTTCTGGCGTTACCAAAACTTGTGGTAGCAAAGACATTTCGCGAGCCAAAGGTTTGTCACCATAAACGCTCAAGGGCTTATCATTGAGCAAGACTTCACCTTCTGTAGGCTTATTGATTCTAGCTAAGGTCTTTAGCAAAGTTGACTTACCGCATCCATTAGGGCCAACCAAAGCAGTAACCTTGCCTTTAGGTAAAGTAAGATTCAGTTCTTTAATGACAACGGTATCACCATAGGAAACTTTGAGGTTTTTAGTCGAAATCATGACCAACCCTTATAGCGTTGTAGTAGAAAAATAAAATAAGGGGCGCCAATGAGAGAAGTTAGAACACCAGCAGGAAGTTCAATTGGCGGTTGAACCCCTCGAGCTAACGTGTCAGAGATCAACACCATCAAAGCTCCAAGTAGAGCAGTACTTGGGACAAGCAACTTGTGATTGTGACCAAATAACATACGCGCCAAGTGTGGTGCTAATAACCCTACAAAACTAATAGTGCCACATACAGACACACTAATACTCGCGAGTACCACTGCACTCATTAAAGCCATTATTTGAATACGACTTGGATTAACCCCTAATGAAGTTGCTGTCTCTTCACCTAACCCAATCACATCCAGTCGCCATGCAAGCCAAAATGCAAAGGGCAATATGAAGAAGAGCGTGGACCAAATGTAGGGAACTTGCTCCCAATTTCGTCCCCAAAGGCTGCCGGTCAACCACACCATCGCAGTATTGATCTCTACCGGATTAATGATCATCAAAAAATCAATACCACTGGCGAGAAATGCACTGATCGAGATACCAATCAAGGCCAAACGCGCAGGTGATGGTTTTGTTGTATGCCCAATCAATAAAATAAGCAGTGCCGCCCCTAAGCCTCCAACCAATGCCGCCAGAGACAAGTAATGAATAGGGGCTTCTGGAAAATATATTAATAAAAAGGTCGCAGCTAACCCCGCCCCCGCACTGATACCCATCAAATCAGGCGAAGCCAATGGGTTCCGAATAACGCCTTGCACTAACATACCTGAAAGCCCAAGCCCTGCCCCAACCCCCATAGCTAAGATCACACGAGGTAAGCGGTATTGATTAATAACAAAATCAAATTCACCGCCTGATAATAAGGTTTGTCCGAGTTGGCGCATAGAAACATCGGTTGCGCCTGAAATGAGACCGATCACACCAACACAGAATAGGAAGGTGAACAGTGCTACGAGTTTAAGTTGATGATTCATGACCGACCTCGCGCCGCTAGGAAGACAAAGAACGGAGTGCCAATCAAAGCGGTAATCACACCGACTGGGGTTTCTGCAGGGAAGGCAATTGCCCTTGATAGAGCATCTGACCATGCAATAAGGCCAGCCCCCAGTATTGCACACGCTGGGAGCAGAATATGAAAATTAGTACCAACCAATCGCTTCGCGATATGGGGAACCAACATCCCAACAAACCCAATTGGCCCAGCCACTGCGACACAAGAAGCCGTCAATAGCACAACAGAAATACAAGTCAGTAAGCGTGTTAGAGTGATATTCAAACCTAAACTGGTTGCCACATCACTTCCTAGTGAAAGAAGGTTCAATAGCTTAGCCACATATATCGAAATGAGCACTCCTATTACGCTTGCTGGCCACAGCTTATGCCACTGCTCCCAACCGATAGATGAGAGAGAACCAGCAAGCCAATTGATCACACTATAGGCTTTATCGTCAGCTAAAATCACGGATGCTCGAGTGACACCAGTTAACAGCGCACTGATAGCGATGCCAGCAAGAACTAACTTCAAAGGGTGTGGGCGCGCAGAAAAAAAACCACCCAATGTCATGACCAATGTACCACTCACCACACCACCAATAGACGCCACAACGATACTAGGTAGCTCACTTAGAAATGGGACGCCAATTGTTGAAAGCGCCATGAAACAAGCAGCACCAGCATTAATGCCGAGCACTGAAGGAGAAGCTAAAGGGTTACGCGTCAACCCCTGCATCAACGCACCAGCGATGGCAAGGTTGGACCCGAGAATAAGCCCCGAGAGCAGTCTTGGTACACGAATAGACGACAATATCTGATGCTCAATGCTCATAGGATCAAAGGCGAACACGTAGCCGATAAAGTGTGTCAGTGTTAGAGGAAAGCTAGACCAAGAGAGTAACGAATAGAAACTCCCCAGCAACAAGAAGGCTATTAAAGAGAGCCAAATAAAGGTTGGCGCGGTGTTAGTTCGCATTAGATGTCATGTCAATCATTACGTAGTTTAGGTGGACATTGATAAACACACGCCCAGCCGGTATTTATGCAGATTGTAACCACAACAAAAATGACAATCAATTTCATTATCGAAAATCGAACAAAAATATTTCAAATTATTAATGGAACTGAACTAGAAAAACCCAAGACAAAATTACGAGTCAACTCACAAAATAAACCCATTAAGTGATCATAAAAAACATAAATCAATTGAAAATAATAGTGTTGCAAGCTGAATGATAATGATTATTATGTGCGGCGTACATTTGATGATAACAAAACATTACCAAATGTAACTAAATAATAATGCATATCTATGCATAAAAAGAATAAGTACAGAGCCAAATTATGAAATTCGCAGCAAACACCATCACCAAAAGCCTAGTCTTAATTTTAGGCATCAACAGCTACGCTATCGCATCTGATCAACCCCATAAAACCCAAGGAAACGTGACTGACGAAACCATCACGATCTTCGGCCAACAAAATTCTTACCTAAACCCTAAGGTGAGTACTGCGACCAAAACGGATATCGCCCCTCTTGAAACACCGAGTACGGTGAATATTATCAACCAACAATTTCTGCAAGATATCCGCGCAACAACTCTTGAGGATGCTTACGGTTACACTACTGGCTTGACTCGTTCTGGTATTGATGCTGATAGTTTTACGTTGCGAGGCATGCCAGCCGACCTGAATACCATTCAGATCAATGGTCTACCAGGTTTAGCTTCACGTTTTGGCTCTCCAACGACAGCGAACGTTGAACAGGTTGAAATCTTAAAAGGCCCTGCCTCAATCATGTATGGTCAGATCCAGCCTGGTGGTATGGTTAATATCATCACGAAGAAGCCTCAAGATGTGGCTTCAGTAAGCTACGATGTTTCTGCTCGCACATACACAACCAACGTTAGTGATTTTGGAGAAGACAACGGTTTCACAGGCACCATTGATGCAACAGGCCCATTAAACACCAGTAAAACTTGGATGTACCGAATGATCATCAGCGCTGAAGATGCGGATTCTTACCGCAACGATGTCGATGAGCAAAACTACTATCTTTTTCCGACTTTAACTTATCGCCCATCAGACCTTACTGAACTCACTTTTGGCGTTGAATTACAATCTGAACAGCGTGTCGCAGACAATGGTATTGTGGCTCTCAACAATAACATAGACCAAGCTGCACCCATTGATACTCACTACCAATCGGCCGATGACACCGATGAAGATAAAGGCACCGTTGCGTTTGCCACGTTCACAACAGCGCTGACTAATAATTTTGACTTGATCGCTGACTGGAGAAGTGTGTGGCATGAAGACTCACGCGAACTCTATGAAACAAGAAATATCAATGATGCGACTCAAAAGGTGAGCGTTCGTGATCGTGACCAAGTAAACAAACGTGAATATCACTTTGTTGATGTACGCACCACAGGCAGCGTATGGGCTGACAACGTCGAACACCAATTACTCTTTGGAATCAACGTTGGTTTAGAAAAGAAAGATTTCCTTCGTGAGACCTACGCGACCACGACCATCGATTTCGACAACCCTCAAGATCCAAGTGGTCGTGATCAAAGTTCGTATAAGCGAGATCACCGCGTTACTGATTACACCAACTACGGCTTGTACGCTCAAGATACTATTAACTTAAACGAACATTGGACTGTGATGGGTGGTGTGCGTTACACCCGACAGGATGTTGATTTTGATTATGTGAGTAAATCAACGACAGATTCTCAGACAACCGATGCCTTTGTTTCCCAAGCTGGAATTGTATACAAAGTAATAGAGGGCACTTCTTTATACGCAAGTTATGGTGAAAGTTTTAACCCTAACAGCGTCGAGAAAAAAGATGCTAACGATGATGCGTTCGATCCAGAAAAAGGCCGCCAATACGAAGTTGGCACAAAAACGAACCTTATCAATGATAAAACTAACCTAACCGTTGCCTACTTCGATATCAAAAAATCAAATGTTGTCGACAAAAACGATAATGGAGACTACGAACTGCTCGGAGGCATCCGCAGTAAAGGGGTTGAAACCGAGTTACTCGCAATGCCGATTGACAATTGGCAAATCAAGTTAGGGTACGCGTATGTTGATTCTGAGATATCTGATAATCCAGATACGTCAATTCAAAACAATCGTACTCCGATGACTGCATATCATGATGCGTATGTTTGGACCAAATACAACTTCCCTTATCAAATTGCGGGTGGTGTGGTCGGTACAACACTGGGGGCAAATTATGAAGGCGCTCGCTACACGAGTGAAGACCCGTCAAGCCGTGTAGAGTTACCGGCTTACGTGACCGTTGATGTAGGTGTTCACTATGAAGTGAAAGAGTACCGTACCTCTCTGAACATCGCGAACCTATTTGATGAAGAGTATTACGTTGGTGGCACTGACAGTCACCGCTTATACACAGGGGACCCTCGCAATATCACGCTAAGTTTCTCTGGTAAGTTCTAATGAATCTTCGACACTTCATAAAAAGAGCTCTTCTTGCGCTATGCTTATGCACGGCGCAAGTCGCTTTGGCTCAGAATGAAAACAGTTCCGATATTCAACCTCAAACACCTCGCGTTGTCGTTCTTGAGTACTCATTTATTGATGCTTTAGCGGCAGTAGGTATTTCACCTGTGGGGGTTGCCGATGACCAAAATCCTGAGCGTATTATTCCCCAAGTGCGAGAATTGGTCGATCCTTGGACGTCTGTAGGTATGCGTTCTCAACCGAACTTAGAAGTTATTTCTCAGCTCAAACCAGATCTGATCATCGCTGACGCCCATCGGCATAGTATTAGCTTTAAAGATCTCTCACAGATTGCACCAACTATACTGCTCAAAAGCCGTGGAGAGAGTTACCAAGAGAGCCTAGACGCAGCGCTAGAGATTGGAAAAGCCGTTGGTAAGGAACAACAGATGCGCGATCGTATTGCCCTCCACAACAAGATAATGAAGGCCTACAAAGGGAAGTTTTCGACCCGAGGTGTTGTGCAGTTTGCAAATGTCAACGACCGTGGGATGTGGATGCATGGTCCTAGATCTTATACGGGAAGTCTACTTGCTCATCTTGGGTTGCAACCTGCATTGCCCGAATTGAGAACCAGTCACTTAATGGAAGCGAACTTAGAAGTGTTGCTAAAAGTGAACCCTGATTGGCTATTCTACAGTAAAAAAAAGCCTCAAACTGTACTGGATGACTGGCAAACCAGTCCACTTTATCAACTACTAAAAATAAAATCTAACGGACAAGCAATCCAAGTATCTCCCGAACTTTGGTCATTAAATCGAGGAATGCTGGCTGCGGAAGGAATAGCAGAAGACCTTGAGCGAATATTTGAATCTATTGGTAAAAGATAGTTGAAACGGACTGTATAGCTCAGGGCTCTAATAATAAGCGCTTGGGTAGCACAGCGTGTTTAATCGCTTATTCTCACTTAAAGTTTCGACGCCCCCGACCAGAATGGGCACTTCTGAGTAACGAAGTGTCCATTGGCAATATGATCACCAAGCAATTTTATCATCGTGATAAAAAGTGTACTTGTACAAACATAGCGTATGTTAGACATGTGAGAGCAGTTGAACTTTGGAATCTAGCGCCTTGGGTGCTTACTTGAACCCTTAGAGGGCGTCCATTGCGGCCATCCTTGACTGTATCTTTATGAGTTTACCGACTTGCCCATCCTCTACCCTAGAACAACTTTAAATTATCAAGTAATGATGTTAACTCTTGTCTTTCCCTCTAATGCTCTCAGTGATAATGGAAATGCAGAGAGTCCAGAAAACATAAAATTTACCTTCTGAAATAGAATTGTCTAAATGAAATAAAGTATTATCGCGACGTTCTATATGTATTGGTGCAACAGAGGTGCTGCCAGCGTTAATGCAATACCAAACATGATGCATGAAATCGCAGAATCTAACATTCGCCATGTTCTTGGCTTACTAAAGAGTGGGATCAACTTGTTAGCCAAATACACCAGGCCATAAAACCATATCCCTGATGCAACCAGTGCCCCTGTAACAAACTGTAGTTTTTCATCAGGTTCCATTTGAGCAGTCACACCACCAAGAATCACCACCGTATCCAGATAGACATGTGGATTTAAAAAAGTGATAGCCATCGACATCAAAACGACTTTTAACCAACTCTGGGCAATGTCCGAATTCTCCAACTCTAGGTGACTTGAACCTTTCCAAGCTGATTTTGCAGATTGGTAGCCATACCAGAAAAGAAATACTACGCCGCCAAGAGTCAAAAGGTCTTTCCATAATGGTGCTTTATAGAGAAGTGTCCCTATACCAAGTACACCAGTACTGATGAGAAGAATGTCACCAAGAAAACAGACAGTGGCAACGGACAGTGCGTATTGCTTTTTTAATCCGCACTTTAATAGAAACGCATTTTGGCTACCGATTGCGACAATCAAACTTCCAGAAACAACGGCACCCGTTAACAAAGTATTTATCACATCAAACCTCAATGGATTTTGAAGCAAACACCAACGATTGCTCTATCACTGACTCAGGCATGATCACTTGCAAGTGTTTGATCATTTCGTCCCCTGCTTCTCGCAAGCTTTCTAGTGGCATTTCTGGCAAGCTTTCTAGAATAAACCACATATTACGTGTGTCAGATTCAATTCGGGTTCTGACACCTTGCCTCCAGTTCCAACGACGACAAGTAACGCCTACATCATCGCGCCAAATTATTTCCCCAACATCAGGGCTTTCAATTGAAGCCTCACCATTTTTCATGGTGTCAAAGGATTCAGAGCCATCTGCGATAGTGAGTGTTGGCGTTCCTTGATAACTGTCCATATTTTCACCACCAACAGGTATGGCGTATCGAATACTGATGGCATTATAAATATCGACAATAGGGCCAATGCTCTGCATTACTCCATCTTTTAATACTCGTTTACGAAGCGCAGCCGCGGAGCAAGGTGTTCGATTAGGTTTCGAGCCAAATTGACGATAAACCTCTCCCCAAGCATTGATGTGAGACTCAGCCCATGAATGGTCATTCTCAATGATGGAAGTACATGCTTCTTGCAGAACCTGTTTTGCGTACTCTGGGTTTTGAACTTCCGTTCCTTTAACGGATATGCTCAATGCTTTGAACTCTGGCGCAATATGGGAAATGCGAGCATCGATTGACGGCACTATAATAACCATTAGATAATTCCTTCAGTGATTCATTTTCGTGCAAGATACAACGCAATGACCAAAAAAGTCAATATATCGACCAACAATGGTGCTGATGCTAATTTCATAAATCAGGCTGTAGCAGCAAGGATTAAGGAACATAGAAAACATCTCAAACTGTCATTGGATGCCCTGTCAAAAAGAGCAGGAATCAGTAAAGGTATGTTAGTCGAAGTTGAGAAAGGTGCGGCTAACCCTAGTATTTCGACGTTGTGTAAACTGTCTGCTGCCCTTGGGATTTCGGTTGCCGACATTGTTAATGTTGCGAGCAGCCCAACCGTCAACGTCATTGATAAAGAGGATATTCCAACACTTTGGAGTGGCGAGTATGGTGGTAGTGCAAAACTTCTGGCAGGAACTAGCGGCCCCGATATGATTGAACTTTGGCGCTGGGATATGAAGTCATCAGAAATTTTTGAATCATCAGGTCATCCACCAGGTACGTTTGAACTTTTTCATGTTGAGTCTGGAATACTTACTTTAAATATAGATGGGCAAACCATAGAACTGCTTGAAGGTCAGTCCGCTATAGCTAAAACGGATGTCCCTCACAGCTACTCAAACCAAGCTGATTCGGATTTGGTTTTCACGATGAGTGTTGCAGAATTACATCGATAAGCTCACTCATTTGGAGGCGAGTTCGAATAATATTTATTAAGGCACAGTCATACTGGTCATAACTGGATTAGTTCTCGCCCCAAGTAACAATGGGGTAGATACGAGTCAGTCGCACAGAGTTACGAAGTGCCAACTGTGAAGGTTCTGGACAAAAGTAAGTTAGGTTGGTGACGCTAATTCATGCTGGGTAGATTAGGAAAAGTATCGCGTGAAACCGACTTTCGCGATACTTTCTTACGTATTAGTTAATAACAAATACAGTCCTTGTTATCATATTACACACCCCAGAAATCTTTCCTGTTTGCTCCTGTGGGTATTCCACCTTCCATAGTGGTCAGCAGGTCTAGAACGAAAGCCAACATGTGTCAGTAACAACCTTCGTTTTGCTCTTGAAACCCCGACAAAAAAAGTACATAAATTTTCATCTGGATTTCCCCAATAGCTTTCATTTTCAACACCTAGTAGCACTACAGAGTCAAACTCTAAGCCTTTACTCTTATGAACTGTGAGTATTCTAACTGCTTGATCATCTTCAAAGCGTTTCAAAGACTCCAGAAGAGAGAGTCCAGTTGACATTAACTGATCAACCTTTGAGCAAGTGTCATTGAGTACTTCACGTAAACGTGATTCGGTTTCATAGTCATGTGACAGAGACATTAGTGATTGAAATCCTACTTTTTCAACAAAACGTTTCAAACAGTCCCATCTGTTGGCATTTTCAGGAGTTATCGGATTCTGATTTATTGCCTTTTTCTCCTCAATGATGAAGCGTTGCCAATTTTGGACTAGCTCTCTTCTTTCATCATCTTCCTCAGTGAATGGAACTAGTTTTTCCATCAAGCGAATCCATGCAGAGGGCTCTTGTTTACCAAAAGTGCTTAATAAAAAATCTACGATTAAGCGCGCTGCTGGCTCAACTGATATATCCTGCAACTGTTGTTCATTCCTATATGGAATACCTCGTTCACGCAACGCTACCATAAGCTTCATTGCATATAAGTCAGGTTGGTTTTTGATGAGTATGGCTATCTCAGCAGGAGGGACTTTCTCTTCATTTATCCATATGTCGATTTTCTCAGAAAGATAATCGGCTTCTTCTTGGCAGTTTTCGAATGGGTGAATTTGGATGTGACCTTCGTCTCCAGCGACTTGCTCTTCGGGCATAACTGAAGCAGGATCGAGAATTTTGACTATTTCATTTTGCAACTGAAGAAGCTTAGGCTCAGAACGAAAGTTTCGGTACATGTTGAGTGGGGCAGCTTGGAAATCCTCCTTAAAGGTTTCAAAAATGCCGTCAAGTGCACCGGCCCATCCCATAATTTTTTGCTTTGTATCACCGACTGCCGTAAGGCGAATATTCGTTCCTTGAAAGGCAACTTTTATAAGCTCATACTGATGATTCGTACAATCTTGGAACTCATCCAAAAAAACATCTGTGTATGTTTGTCTCAACGCATTTCTAGCTACAGGGGACTCCTCTAATATTTTTATTGCAAGCGGAACTAGATCCGTGAAATCAATTTGCTTATGAAGAACTTTAGGGCCAATTGTAAAGCCCGCTTCTAAGGCCGCATCCCCAGTTAATACTGGACGAAAGCGTTCTATAATGCGCTTAGCAAAAGCATGAAATGTATAGCTATCAAAACGAGATGATAGTTCAATACCGCATCTGCGCTTAATTCGTTCCTTTAAGTTGCTACTCGCATCTACCTTAAATGAAATAGCAAGAATGCGTCTAGGGTATCGACATGAACCAGTACGAAGTAAAAAATCTGCTCTTTGAGCAAGCATCTCTGTTTTTCCAGCACCTGGGCCGGCCGTCAAGGCTAAGCTAACTTCACGCTCCTTAGCTGCTCGATAGGCGTTGGGTTCCAGAACTAACCCGTCAGCTGGTTGCCAGTTTTCTATTTTAATCATTCAGGAAGCTCCAACAATATTTCTTTTGCAGCTTCAACCAACCGCTCTAAGGTTGGGGGAATGTTTACCAAAAGTTGCTCATCAGATAGTTTAGAGAGAGCACTGATATGCTCAGCGGGTTTACTGCTGACTTTGAATAACTTGTGATATGTAATAAATAACTTTCGTTCCTCATCGTCGTATTCCGATGCTTCGGTACGAGACTTGCCCAACACCGCTTTGATCTGTGGAAGTTCTGGTTCAACTTGATCATCAATTTCGATATTGAATGCTGTAGGAAAGGCTCTCAGCATTGCAAAGTCTAAGTCCATTGGGTAAGAGAAAAACACCCGTCGCTTTTCCATTTCTTCTAAATAATTATGATAATCTCTGATTTTGTGGTCAGAATCGTCCCATCTTGGGATAAATGTAAAGCCACCAGTTAACTGAAGAGTTGGTTTATGTAGTATTAATTGATCATTGGTTGTTTTGATACGCCCCCAACCACCTTGATATCTACCCACGTCAAGGTCTAAGAGTGTAATGTGCGGGATATTTAGTCCTTCAAGAAGCCTCCAAAAGTGGTTCACATGCCGTCCACCAAGAGGGGCTACGGTAATACCAAATGCGTCAACAGGCACTTCTTTAGCTTCTAATAATCGTGGTATGACAATTTCTTCACTATCACCTTCACCAAGAATAACCAAGCGTGAAAAGTATATTTCAGGAAAGGCTTTTACCGCCTGAGTGACAAACTTATGGGCATCGCCATAATGCTCCTCATCAGGTATGTTAATGCTAGCAATAGTTGTTTCTCTGTCCGAGTTCAAACGCATGTAACGTATTTGTTTCGGCTCGATACGTCTAAGCATAGATGGTGCATGAGTTGCGATGAGAGCTTGAGCATCCCCGTGACCAAGCATCTCTTGAAGAGAACTCACAATTCTTCCTAAATAATGCGGAGATAAACTATTTTCTGGTTCTTCTATTGCAATTAAGGTAAACACTGCAGGGCGAAGTTTATCAGGATCAAAAGAGTCGTCTCCTTTTAACACTGAACGACCAATTGCCTGAGATGAAAGGACCAGAGACAAATATAACATCGACTTTTGCCCATCACTTAGCCGTGAAAAGTCAACGTTAGCTTCATCGTGTCCTGGAGCAAATGAAATAGACAGATGGCGAAGTAGCGATTCAATTTCGCTCGCCACAAAAGTAATTTTTGGTTGCGTGAAAAACTGCCCTTTATGTAAACAAGACCATGACTTTTGGATACTTGTGCTTAGAGCATTTACCGATATGTTGGCGTCAAGGCTCGAACTAATTTGGTCTGTATGCCCCTTTACAGCTTCTCGCTCTACCTCCCAATTAACGGCTCTTAACATACGTCCTAATAAAGCATTGGCTCCAAAGGTTATATGTTCAGCTGGGTCTCGTCTCGCCGGAAGATAATGTATTTGAATCTGATTGCGATCTATACGAGAAACTTTAGCTGTAATATGTGGTTGCTGATTTTCATCCAGCTCCAAGACATATATCAATGACTCATCGATATCACCGTCAATACCCATTGATGCTTCTAGACGAAATCGCACTCGAGGAATGTCTTCCCCATCGACTAATCTCATATGAGCAAAGTGCGGTGGTACTGTTGTGCTATCTGCCTCTTCATGCAATTCAGGGAATAGAAAATCAGCTTCAATCCAAAGTGTTCGCTCTTCAGGGTGCTCCGTTTCGTTACATGGAACATGGAAGTCAGATTTCTTTATTCGTCGTAGAGATGGGTCAAAAGCAAACATTCTACAAAGTGCCTGAAGAGCAGCCGTTTTTCCTGAGCCATTGGGGCCAATTAGAAAAGTTAGATCGTCAAAAGATAATTCTGTAGGTGTTGAACCATAACTCTGAAAACGTGAGATTCGTAATTTATCGAGTTTCACTATGTCTCCTCACTCTATTGCTCAATAGATTAATTTAGATATGCAGATGCTTGCTTATGCAATCAAGTTTGCAAGATTATACATCATTACATTTAACTAGAATTTGAGAATGTATACACTTCATTATCTTCTTATGCGATATGGGGTTATGTTGTGGGACAGATTTTCTATTGACATTAGTTCATATAGGCGTAGAATTTACGGCAACAGAGCCAATGTCCCCTCCTGATCTAGCATCAGTGACGTCTTGGCCTTTTTTTTACCTGAAATTTATGAAATGACCCAACCCATTGAAGTAAAACCATTTTTTGAATATGACGAACTCATTCAGCGTTTAACTGATAGAGGTATGTTAATTAAAGACCCGCTTCGTGCCCAACGAAAACTAACTCAAGTTGGGTATTATAGGTTGTCGGGTTATTGGCATACGTCTAGAAGATTTGAACGCAATGGCCGTGACATCCAGTACTTCAACGAATTTCAAGTAAATACATGCTTTGAAGATATCTTTGAGTTCTACCTGTTCGATAAGCGGTTGCGAATAGAGTTTACCGATGCATTGGAAAGGATAGAGATCTATCTGAGAACAATCATTGCACATGAGATTGGTAGAATAGCACCTCTAGCTTACTTAGACCGGAAACAGTTCTCACGTGACGCTTTTAAGGCTGATGCAAAAATCCATTATGATGACTGGTTAGCACGTCACAATAAATTGATTGAAGGCAGCAAAGAAGAAAGTATTGATAGCCATCGGGATAAAGGAAAACCTATTCCAATTTGGGTCGCAGCTGAGGTTTGGGATTTTGGTGCCTTATCAAAATTCTACAGCATACTATCAGGCAAAAACCAAGATCTGATCTGCAACAGGCTAGGTTTAGACAGCCGTAGAGAGTTAGATAACTGGTTGATAAACCTAAATGGTATCAGAAATAGGTGCGCGCACCACGCTAGGCTTTGTAATAGACCAAACCCACGGACTCTATCCATACCAAGAAAAGGTTATTTTAACCTTTTGGACTTGGGCCAGGACCAAAGAAGCAAATTCTATGGAATCATTGCTGTTATCTGGTTTTTGTTAAAAAAAATTGGTCCTAGTTCAAATTGGATCTGCAGAGTCGCAGACATCATTGACCAAAAACCCGATATACCAGGCTTCAATTTCAGGTCTATGGGCTTTCCTGAAGATGGCTTCCCACGCAGATTGTTTCCAGAAACAATCCAAGAGTTACCTATTGTTAACGAACCATCACCACAAGAGGAATTTGAAGCAAGGCTAAATGCACTTCTCGCTTTTAGACAAGAGTTTAACCTTGAGGAGACATTGTCGAAAGAAGCAGAAAGTGTTCAAAGCTTGATTGAACAACTTACGGAGTTCTCTTACGAGGTGGATGAAGCCATAAGAAAAGCTTAAAGCCTTCTATACGGCGACAGCACGTATTTTATGATGAAATAATGCTATTTCCCTTTTCAGATTCAACATAAGATCAATAGGTTAGTGAAAAGAGAATTGGTTAAATTACTCGTGTAGCATTATTTTGAGTTTTGCTGGGTTCGGATAACTTTTAGTATGGGAAACGTACATTAACAGCGTGAGAATGAGTATTTACTCTACCTAACAACGGGGCAAAGACGTGTTACTCCTACTTTCGGTAACACGTCCCTGGACAGAAATGTTTTAGGTATATTACTAAATTAGGACGTAACGGATTAGTACAAGTATGTAAAAGTAACGCCCTGTGAAGGTGTGCGATGCAGCCACAGACCACCTAAAACACTAAAATCAACGCATACTGAAAATGCCACGCGTAGCGAATCACTCTTAAACAGATCGTTAAGGCTCAGTACTTAAAGGGGATCCGACTGTAATGACGTCACGCAGCTGAGGAAAGTTGTAAGCAGATAAAGGCTTCGTAATGCCATTCGCGTTGGGAGATATATTGGTAGAGATATTGTCTCCGAACAATTTCATCAAAATCTTTCTATTGCTCTCACTTTCAGACTCCCACCACTTCGGTGATACAAAGACATTTTCGAAATTTTTGAACATGTACTGAATTATTATCGGAACGTAGTCCTCTCGATCTTTATGAAGAAGCGATGACATTACTTTGCAGCATGTTTCATCACTGTTTTCTAACCACGAAAATGCGATAATTCCCTTTTCACCGTCATAATAAGACGTAACAGAGAAGTTATCAGTCCTTTTCATAAGATCCATTAAGTCCTGAACAGGGTTCCCATCAAAATCAAAGTCTGGATTAGTTCCACCACAGACCATGACAGGAGGAGCTTCGTCGAATGTAAATATTACCGCCCTTGCTGTAGAAAAGTCGTCACTTTCCAAGGCACGATCAAAATAACTTTTATGATAGTTAAGGTCTTCAATGGCCGCTCTGTTTCCCAGCTCGTAAAGGAAGTTGTTCATCTGAATATCAAATTGAGCCTCAATGTGTTTGCCTTTATCTGTACCATGCCTCAATGTGGAAAGGTCTTGAGCACCTTCTTTAGCGTAGTACTCCCGAGCAAAAGCTCGATATGCAAGTAGAAAACACTGTTTCTGACTCGCCACAAATGACTCTTTTTCTAAAGGAGCGAAAATCACGTCATCATGATATTTACAAAAGCCATTGAATGTAGATGCATGATTGATACCGATTTTCTCTAATAAGGGTCTACCTCTATTCTTTCGGATCGCCTCATAACTCATTTTAAGTCCAAGGACATGCCCTGCGTCAGATATTGCTTTCAAACTGGAAGTCTTGGGGACAGTATGAGCTCGTATAATATTTCCCGCGCAATTCTCATTAAATGAGTCAGGACATGAACACTTTTTACGTGAGTTTACATTGTTAAATTCTCTGTTTATTTCCCAATGTTTCATTGGCTCTTGCTTATCACGAAACAAGTGACATTTTTTGTATTTTATCTGAGAACCACACCAACAAGGGTCATTTCTACCAATCTTTTTATCGTACAAGCTAAACTCCTTCGTGAGCCTTAACGATTTATAGACGGACTTTTTCCGTCCTTGCATTCCGTCTATGTTGCTGTCATTTATTATGAAACTCAACTGGTATCAACCTGTTGTGTGAATCGGCATATAGTTGTAGGGGGCGAATTACGGAAAGTTCCAAATAAGAGAACAAACTACGGATTAGATTAACTTAGTCTATTGGTGTACTGCTCAGGCGTTCCCTTTACAGGATATGAGAAGTTTTGGGGCAAAGGCGTGTTTGCCCAGATCCAAATTTGCCGAGATCAGCTTCAGCACGTCCTAGGACAAAAGCTACGTCGAGGTTCAGTTCTTCTATTTTTCTTCGGATAATTTCTTGCAAAACAACAGGCTAGAGGTCGTCATCGCTAAAATCTAACTAAGTGACTAAACTCAGCGTATCACTACACTTCAAATCAATGCAGAAGTTGAAGAGTTGAAGAATTATCACTATCATCTTTGCCATTCTTCATAATATTTTCAATTAGTTAGAAGGCGATTAGAGGATGAGAAACGTTGTTAGTGACGATAAAATCAGTGATTTTCGAGACTTAGTTAACTCAAACTCTAGCTTTGTATATCAAATATACAAAGATAAAGGTGGTAAGAATCTTTTTAACCTCGTTTGCTCTGCTATGGATTGGATCTCTGTCTCTGTTCGGCACTTAGAAAATGCGCCTGAGTTTGACAAGAACATAGATAGTAGATGTATGCTGGTCTACTCTCTGATCTCTTCAATAGACCTCACTTTCGAGTCAATAAAACAACTACATCGAGTGTTAATGACTGGTAAGAAAGATCCGTTTTATGGTGAAAAGAAATGCTTCAAAGATCGCCTCTTTGCTAATGAAGATGATAATAATTACTTTAAAACTATCAGGGCGTGTTTCGGTGCTCACCCCGTAAACCTGAATCAAGAAAATTCAAAGCGTTTCGCAAGTTGGCCATTTCCAAGTCATTTCAACACAGGCGATTTGAGTGTTCATTTGTACAGTCGAGATGTGGGTAAAGAAGACTTAACGTTGAACCTCAATATTAATGAGCTGTTGGAATTCCTCAGAATTCGATATGAGTATCTTGATGTTATTGCTGATAGGATTGAAACGCTGTTTGTTGAGTATCACACAAACTTTCAAAAGAAAAGATTGAGACTAAATCAGATCCTTTAGAACAACTCTATGTTCTTCGTACTGAGTCAGAAAAACGATTAGATAACGATTACTATAACAGTGAGATTGACGACCTGATTATGATTTTTGAAGCGGAAGTAACTGACACTGACCTTGTGCTATTGGCTGATAAGTATAAAGAATCCCTCCTACCTTTGATTGAAGAGATTAAGACGAATCTTCAAGAAATGAACATCGTTGACCTAGCAAACGATAGTGAACTGAGAATAAGATCTGACCTTGATAAAGAGTTACGTTATGAACTTGGTAAGTTCAAGTTCACCAAAACTGATGACATCAAACTTACGTTTCTTAAAGCAAAGCTCATGCTAACCGAATAGTGTGAACAAATAGAGTCAACTCTTATCTTTTTCTGTTCATTGCTTTTTGTATATCAAAGTTACCTGAACATCATTGTTTGAACTTTGGGTTGTAACTCATAAAGGGGCACTTTCGAGTCATATAGTGCCACGGGTGATAATTCATATTATAAATGTTCTGAAGGTGAAGTAGCTCCACGAATACCAATTAAATTACCAAATGGGTCTTCAACTTGGCACATGGAAAGTCCATTTTCGATATCGATAGGTCCACGATAAAGATGAGCGCCAAGTGTTTCGAAATGAGCCAAAGCAGCGGGTAGGCTTGCAACAGACCAATATAAAACTGTACCTCTCTTGCCCGAACAAACTTTTTCGTCTGCTTGTACGATTTCTAAAGAAAAACCATTTAGGTCAAGTATCGTGAAGTTAAACATTGGATGATGCACTGAAACGGCGTCAGGAAAAGCTTTCTTATACCATTCAAGCCCTTTGGCCACATCTGGGACATGAATAAGCACTGCCGATGGATTCATAATTATCTCCTACCATATAACCGCTTTTTAATAGAGAAAACGCTCGCCCACTACATCGAAAAGACCGCTCGCTCTATACGATTTGGGACAATTCGATTTTATATATTCATGTGATGGGATTTAAGTCGTTCACATAACTCCCATAAAGCTATCCGATTTGAATCGTACTTGAGAAGTTTACTCGCCTCAGATGCCTTACACCAACGGAACTCTGTGTGTTCCGAAGATAACTTTGGCTCTCCAGACACCTGCACCGAGAAGGAGTATTCTGGTATCACATAAGGGTGATCGTTCCATTTTTCATTATCAGAATAAAAAACTCGAGGCAACATACACATAGAATCTAGTTGAACCCAATCAATGCCCGTTAACGACGCCTCTTCATATAACTCTCTTTTTGCAGCTTCAAGCAGTGACTCGTAATCTTCACCACCACCAGAAATTGCCTGCCATTCACCATTGTCTGTTCGGCAAGCAATCAGGAATATGGGTTCTGCCATTTCAAATTTGTATGGGAATATGAGTACCTGAAATGGTGATCTCATTGAATTAGTTCCACTATTGTTACACGTCCATAGATACTACAACCATTAGGAAAAGTAGGGTAATTTGAAGACTAAATTTTTCACGATTTTGGTGCGCAAACTCGGAATGGGGCACTTTCGAGCTAGAAAGTTTCTCGGGGTAAAAATTCAGCCTGAGAAGCTATTGGTCAATTCTGAGTTTCATCTATTTTAACATTAGTATTTAATGAATTACCTAAAGAAAACCGTTCATCCCAGTTTTCGAAACTAATGGTGCAGATAACTTGTATAGAGCTGGCCAAATTAGGTCAAAAGCACCTTAAATTTAGCTCTCTAATCGATTAGATGTAGAACACAACAGGTGTGGCAGATTTAGACCAATGTCGAACATAATGCATGCGATCAGAAAGTCTAAAATGCCCAAGTTGGGCTCGGATTAATGCACAACCTTGTCTTCGCGGCTAAAATTGGTAAAAAATCAGCCACAGCATCTCCTGATACTGTGGCTGATCTTATCGTAAGATATTAAATTATCCCGAGGTGATGTTTATCTACCAAGAATAATTTAATGCTGCGTTGAATGAACGACCAGGGTTGTAATAATTTGCCGTACCCGATCCTACAACGTATTGTTTATCAGCTAAGTTGTGAACGTTAACGGTCAATTGAGCTGACTTCGAAATACGATAAGCAAATGCTGCGTCAAACAGAGTTGCATCTTCACTCTTTGATGTATTTGCAGCATCAAAATAGTAGCTGCCTACATATCGTACACCTAAACCAACATCGATAGTCTTAATAGGCAAGGTGTAGTAACCCCACAAAGACCCACTGTGATTCGGCGCAGTGGCGAATTCCTTACCATCAAGCTCTAACCCACCTCGGGTGCTACCACGAACCACCTCCGATTCCATGTATGAGTATCCGCCCGTAACATTGAAGTCTTCTGTAAGCTCTGCTTTCATTTCAAGGTCAAAGCCTTTTACGCGAGTTTCGCCGACTGTTTCACGCTCAATCGTACCGTTGTCCTGCACAATTGCCATGGTGACATCATTTTTCTCAAGATCATAAACCGCAACCGAGAAGAGAGCATTCATACCTGCTGGTGCATATTTAACACCTAATTCAAGTTGCTCACCACGCTCCGGCTTCACACCAATGCTTGGTGGTGCAACTGATTCTACCTGACTAATGTAAGTTGACCATTCATCTGTCACTTTGACAGTAAATGCGCCACGCAGTGAAGTCTCGGAGAAATCATCGCTAGACTTAGTTCCACTAATATCACGACTTGCCAGATCCATGTAATCATGACGAATGCCAAATGTAAGAATATAGCGGTCATCAAGAGACAAGTTCTGCTGAAGGAAGACAGACTTTGTTGTCTCGTCCTGATCATTTTTACTATATGGAGCACCAATCGTAGGTTTTCCGGTATATACAGGATTGTCTAAGTTGATGTTATCCGCTAAACCATAAACCGATGCATCTTGGGTTGAAGCATCACGATATTCCAAGCCAACCAGAGTACTACTGTCGATTCGGTCAAAGCTAACATCGTATTGCAAAATGGTGTTACCGATCCACTGTTCTGAAGACGTATCCGTACCGAAATAGTAACGAGCAAGGTCACTGCCCGTACGCCCTTCAAAATCATACAAATAAACATAACCAAAATCATCGGTCAATTTGCTGTAGCGTAAATTACCACTCAAAGACAATCCATTATCAAAGTAATGCGACACCTGAGCGGTAATGTTAGTACGCTCGACATCGTGCTTGTTGTAATCCGGCTCACCAAAAAAATCGCTACGGTCGTATTCTTTGTCGAGTGGGTAGCCACCACTGTTTGGTGTAGCATCACGCCCCAGGTAATCAACAATTAACGTTGCGGTTGTGCTTGCGGATGGTTGCCAGCTTAATCCCCCCATGATTAGCTGAGAATTGTTTTTAGAGTGATCATATTCCAAATCGCCGTCTTTAATTTTAGTCGTAAGACGGTAAGCGACAGTTCCCGCTTCATTGAGGGTATCACCAAAATCCAACCCGAATTCTTTGTTATCGAACGAACCATAAGACACGTAAGTATTACCAAACTGCTCAAACTTAGGCTTCTTACTTACAAAGTTAACCGAGCCGCCTGGGTCAGCAGGGCCAAACAAAGTCGAGTTAGCACCACGAATCACTTCCACTCGCTCATAAGCGTACGGATCTTCTCGTACACCACGCATCGATCCTAGTGTCATACCGTCTCTGTATGTTGTCGCCTGAAAGCCACGAATTTTGAAATAATCATTACGGTCATCCGTACCATAGAAATCCGTTACAAGACCCGGAGAGTACTGAAGAATCTCTTCCGTTGTAGTAGCGTTGCGTTGCTTGATTTCTTTTTCCGTTATTACAGAAACCAATGCCGGTGTATCTAGCACGTTGGTTGCGACTTTACCGCCAACCCAAAGTTCTTCGGCAACAATAGTATCTGAGTCACTGGAAACTGGCTGGCCATATACTGTGATCGTATTGATGCGATGGGCTTCGGCTTCTTTTGATTCATCAGCGTGGACTGTCGCCGAGTAAGAAACAACAGGTAACAAGCAGAGGAGTATGCGCATTGCAATAGACCTTTCTTGGACTAAGGAGTTACCACTGTTAATGTTTTCCATTTTCTATATCCTATACAGCAATTTTTATAGTTATTTATATTTTTGATAATCTAAACGATAATGCTTACTATTTACTATTAATAAAATTGATTTATAGTTATCAACCGATGCCGAGAGAGAAACAAACTCATGGAGCTACGCCACTTAAAATATTTTTTAGCGGTCGCAGAAACACAAAACATTCGATTAGCTGCACAAAAGGTCCACGTTACACAACCAGCAATTTCGAGAAAAATTAAAGAATTAGAAACGGAATTAGGCGTGCAGTTGTTTGAACGGTTACCGAAAGGACTACGTTTAAACCGTGCTGGCAAAGCCTACCAAAAAGAGCTCGGTGCGATTTTACGCCAAATCAGTGATGCCAATGAGCGAGTGCGTCAGTTTAGCCATTCGGATTATGGCAGCCTTACCATTGGTGTCCCAGATTTCGTATTATGGGAAGGTGAAGTGAACCAAGCGATCAACCAGTTCCGTAACGATAACCAAGGTGTAGAGTTGGAACTTTATTCTGATATGCCTGCGGTATTGCTTAAACGACTAGAGCTAGAGCAAATTGACGGCACGTTTCTCTATCGCTTTTCTGAATTGCCTTCCGAATATTCAATGCAGCCCATAGCTCAAGATCGGCTTGTCTTAGCCTATCCAAATAACTGGGCTGATAAAGTATCCCCTTCTATGAGCATTGATGAACTCAATCAACTGCCATTCATCCGTCTGCCACGTGTGGTTGACCCTGAGTATTACGATTGGCAAGAATCTATGCTGAATGACATTGGCTGGATACCAAAAGTAACACAATGGGCACATGGTGAAAGCACGATGCTTGGATTAGTCGCCGCAGGAAGCGGTGTCGCTATCGTTAACGAACGACACTTTAGCCGCCACTCCGATAAGTTCTGTTCAACACCGTTGGACATTCTGCCACACACTTTTACGCTCGGTTTTGTGTATAAGAATAAATCTGATAATCCGGCTCTGATCGAGTTTCTGCATCTGCTTTCCGGAACCGGAAATCCCGGAGAAGCAGCGATTGATATACAAGAGCCCCGCGAGGTTATGCAGAATGAAGAAGCGGTTTATTTAAGCTTGTGACGTCCGATAGGAATCATCATTGGGATGTGAGTGACGGGGTCTTGAATGATATGGTTATTTAAACCAAACACCGCCTGGATCATCTCTGTGGTGAGTACTTGCTGAGGTGCTCCGTGTGCATGTATCTGACCATTAATCATCGCCAGTAAATAATCGGAATAACGCGCCGCCAGGTTGAGATCATGCAAAACCATCACGATGGTAATTCCACGCTGTAGATTGAGATCCACCAGCAGGTCTAAAACCTCAACTTGGTGGGTGACATCCAAAAAGGTGGTCGGCTCATCGAGTAATAGGATGTCGGTTTCCTGAGCAAGCGCCATCGCTATCCATACACGCTGGCGTTGCCCTCCCGATAACTCATCCACTTCACGGTCAATTAACTCAGAGAGTTTTGTCACTTCTAGCGCATTCGCAACAGCTTCATCATCTTTTGTGCTCCAGCGAGACATTAACCCGTGATGCGGGTGACGACCACGACTGACCAGGTCTCCAACCGTGATCCCTTCCGGTGCAATCGGTGATTGCGGCAACAAGCCTAACGTTCGGGCTAAAGTCTTTGTTGAGCTGTGGTGTACTGATTTGCCATCTAACAACACCTGGCCGTGTGAAGGCGCAATTAAACGGGAGATGGTTTTCAGCAGCGTCGATTTACCACACGCATTTGCACCAACAATTGAAGTGAGCTTACCAGGCACAATATTAAGTGAAAGGTCTTTGACGATTGTTTTATCACCGTAGCCAGCAGACAACTGCTCTACCACTAATTCATGAGCTTTTGTCACAACGAGCCTCCTGTGCGATTGACGCGTATGATCAGGTAAATAAGATAGGGAGCGCCAAGTGCTCCGGTAACGACACCAACCGGATAACGGCTTGGCAGAAGAAACTGGCCGATATAATCCCCGGCCAGCACTAACACCGCGCCGACTAAAGCAGACGGAATTAACAAAGAGCCATTTGAGCCAACAACACGGGCGGCGATCGGGCCAGACAGAAAGGCAACAAACGCAATCGGCCCCGTTACCGCCGTCGCAACTGCGATCAAACCCACCGCGCACACAATAACGATAATCCGGGTAACGCTTGTGTTTACACCCAATGCAGCCGCCGTTTCATCGCCCATTCGCAGGGCTTCGAGCGACTTAGTCTGGCTAATCAGCAAACCACCAAAAACACATAGCGATAACAAGATCAGTAAGGTTTGATCAATCTGCACCGAGTTTACGCTGCCGGTTAACCAACGCATCGCTTCTTGCAGATCCCAGGAAATCGCCTGAGACAATAAATAAGCGATATAACTTTCGATCATGGCAGAGATACCAATCCCGATGAGAATCAGCCGGGTACCTGCAACGCCATTTTTGTAGGACAAACCATAAACAGCCATTGCCACTGCGAGGCCGGCGAAGACCGAAAACACCGCGACAGCGGAGCCATCCATATTCAGGACCACGATAGCAAAGACAGCGGCAGCACTGGCTCCTGAGCTGACGCCCACAATATCAGGGCTTGCGAGAGGATTACGCAACATAGTCTGAAATGCGACGCCGGCTAAGCCGAAGCTCATGCCAACTAAGAGCGATACCACCGCTCTTGGAAGTCTCAGATATCCGACAGTAAAACTTGCACCCGGAATATTTTCTCCACCAAGCACTCGCCATACTACAGAAGGTGACGTGTAAGACTGCCCTAATACCAGCGTTAGACACCACGCGCAAAAAGCCAGAAACGAGAGACCTACAATGATTAAAACCCAACGCCGTGCACGCTGCATACGGGCGTTTTGCACGCGTTGTAAAAGAAGCATTTCAGCGGCCATTATAATTCCCTAATTCGCTGACAGCGAACAATCCAGATGAAAAACGGAGCACCAATAAACGCAGTAACAACACCAACAGACAGTTCACTCGGACGAGAAATAATGCGGCCAAGAATATCGGCTAACAACAGCAGACTTGCACCACTCACAGCGGAGAATGGCAACAACCAACGATGATCAACACCCACCAGCAAGCGACAGAAATGTGGTACCACTAACCCCACAAAACCTATCGGTCCGCAAATAGCAGTCGTTGCGCCACACAACAAAATCGCACCCAGTCCTGCGGCGGCACGGGCAAACAACACGTTTTCACCCAAGCCGGCAGCTAACTCATCACCGAGTGCTAATGTATTAAGCTTGCGGGCGGTAAGCATGGTTATCGCTAATCCCGCCACTAAAAACGGAAGCACCATGAATATCGTGTCAAAGGTTGCACCACCGACACCACCGATTTGCCATGATCTTGCTCCGCCTGCAATATCATTACGAGGTAATACGACAGCAATGGTAAAACACGATAAGGCCGCAGAAGTTGCCGCACCGGCTAATGCCAGTTTTAATGGCGTTGCTCCCCCGCGCCCCATAGAACCGATGGTATAGACAAAAGCAGCGGTCAGCGCCGAACCTAAAATCGCCATCCAGACATAGCTTTCCAACTTGTTCATACCAAACCAAGCCAGACCGATAACCACAAAAAAGGCAGCACCAATGTTAACACCCAGAATCCCAGGATCGGCTAACGGATTGCGAGTCACACCCTGCATCACGGCACCTGATAATCCCAGTGCAGCGCCTGCAATCACGGCTAACACTGTGCGAGGAATGCGCATTGACACCGCGGCTTCACCAACCGTATTTAGATTCCCGAGTAATGCACTTGTGATCTCCTGCCATGACACTTCCCTTGTCCCTAAAGCAACAGAAAGCAAGCACAGCAGAACTAAAGCAATGAGCAAAATAACCAGACTCACAGATCGGGAAAGACCAAAACCTTGCCGCCGGGAACATTGCATTGAAGCCGAGGGTTGTGTCCCAGAACGGTTCATTGAGCTTTGCGTGCAGCAGTCGCCAACGCCTCAAGGTAATCGTCCAATACCCAGGAAATCGATAAAGGTGTTGGATTCGCAGCCGTCGCTAGTGGTCCACTACCCAACATCACAATAGATCCATTTTTTACGGCATGCATTTTTGACATTAATGGATTATTTTCGAGTGGGGTCAGCAACTCTTTTGCGCCATAAGTAACAAAAAGATCGACATCATCAAATGCATCAATTTGTTCAATACTCGCCTCACCAGAGAATTGACCTGCGCGACTGAGCGCTTCAATACTCTCTGGTGAGCTCAAGCTTAGATCGTTAAAAAACTTCACTCGAGTATCATTGCCGGTGTAAAAACGAATCACACTTAAATCAGTTGGGTCGAGGTGAGTAATAAACATCGCCGATTTGCCAGCTAACTCAGGGTAAAGAGCAACGCGAGCTGCGATATCCGTTTCAATATCTTTTATCAGCGATTCGCCCTCTTCCGTCATGCCTAAACCTGCGCTGTTAAATCGGATCATACTGCGCCAATCAGTCGCCCAGGGCGCGGTCGGGTAAGCGACAACCGGTGCAATCATATTAAGTGTTTCATAATCAGAACGACTCAAGCCAGAATAGGCCGCCAAGATAACGTCGGGTTGTGTGGCTGCCACTGCCTCAAAATCAATACCGTCACCTTCATCAAATAGCCTTGGCGTCTGAGCGCCGAGTTTGTCCAGTTGTGCTTTTACCCAAGGAAGCACACCGTCACCGTCGTCATCGCCAAATTTTGCCGCAGCAAAACCAACCGGAACGACACCAAGAGCGAGAGGCACCTCATGATTCGCCCATGCGACGGTTGCCACACGTTCTGGTTTTTTCTGAATCACCGTAGTGCCAAAAGCATGCTGGATCTTGATAGGGTAATTGGTATGGTCTCCAGCCCAACTGAAAGTGCTCATAAAAGCGAGAATAACAACGGAAATGACAACACTGAGGTTACGCATAATATTGGCTTCAACTGCAATTGAATCTACTCATGCATTCAGCGTGACGAATGCGATTGAGTTTGACTCTGAAATAGGAATTAGCTCATGATAATGCAAACCAGTTATAAATAGTACTAAGTATCATTTACAAATAGTTTATGACCGATAACCAAAGAGAAAGTATCAAATGACTCGAATAACAACACTGGAAGCACTGAGAGAACTCTACCCTACCCCTCACCCGTTAGCTGTAGCGAAAGACATAAGGCACATCGATCAGCACGCCAAGAAATTTATCGAAAGCAGCACATTATTTTTTCTTTCTTCAACTAGCCAGGATGGTTTTTTGGACGTCTCACCGCGTGGCGGTAAATCAGGCTTCGTAAAAGTATTTGATGACAAAACCATTGGTTTCCCTGACAGCCCAGGAAACAATCGTTTAGACACTTTAACTAACCTGCTGACGAACCCAAATGTAGGGATGCTGTTCATTGTTCCCGGCATTGAAGATGTGGTTCGGGTCAAAGGTACGGCATCCATTCATGTAGACGATGCCAGCCGCAACCTTTGCCTTGATGGTAAAACCAAACCTAAACTCGTAATAAAAGTAGAGGTTGATACATTATTATTCCACTGCCCGAAAGCACTGATGACATCGAACATCTGGAAAAGTGAGACGTTTACGGACAGAGGAGAATTTCTGCCTTCTCTACTTCAAATCATCAAAGATCAACAAGTAGAAAAAGAACACCGAGGAGATAGTTAAAAGCGACAAAAAACCCTTCTCATATACCGATTACTGTGTTTCCTCTACCACGTTCTATCTAAATCTTCTGCGTATAAAGAAATAGCACGCTGATACTCTTTAATTGCATCGCTGTTCGTGGTTGAGACCAATAGTTTGAGTAGCAATGATGTTGCTTCTTTATGACGCCCTAAGTTGTAGAGACACATAGCATAGAAAGGCTGAACTTCAATAGAACTAGGGTACTCTCTTAGAGTCTGCTCGAAATAGCTTAGCGCCTCCGAATACCTACCAAGGCTTCGATAGGTGCTCGCTAGCCCGAACAAAGCATCAAACTTTTCAGCCGACGATAATAGACCTGAAAGAGATGACAGATAATGGGTAATAGCTTCTTGCTCTCTACCTTCATTGTCGTATGACCAAGCGATTTGCAAGTGAGCCTTCGCTGCATAAGTTTCATCTTTTAGAAGGGTTTCTAGCAAAGCTCTCGACTCTTGATGCTTAGTCTCTTTCCTCAATTTAATGGCTTGTTCGATGATGTTTTCCATATTTTCCCTTACATCTTATCTACCGTTTTAATAAGGTAAGATTTGACAAGTTTACCTCAACTTCTCCTTAACTTATTGCAGATGAGTTAGTTTCGTCGTTAAACTTTGAAAACCGCTACATCTTTAGTCAATGCCGAAGAAATTCGACTGATATCTCCATGGACACTCGCAATAGCATTTGCACCGTGAGCAATTTCATCACTCAAACAGTTAGACAGCTCGATCTCTGAGTTAAGTTTCTTCATCATTTCACACTGTGCATCTGATGCTTGTGAAACACCAGAGTTAATGATATTTATTTTACTAACTGCGTGTTCAACAAGTTGAATCTGCTCAATAACTTCTAGTGTACAATTTCGACTAAGCTCACTGCTTTTTAAAACTTGAGACATCTGTTCCACCAGCTTCTGAGACGAGTCAGAAAACTGAATCAGAAACTCATCAATTTCAATAGTGCTGCTTCGAGTTTTCGACGCGAGTATTCGTACTTCTTCGGCGACAACAGCAAACCCCTTTCCTGACTCTCCTGCTCTTGCTGCTTCAATAGAAGCATTTAACGCTAGTAAATCAGTTTGATCGGCAATTTTTTGAATCGAGCTTAGAATGTTACTGATCCCCTGAGATACTGTATCCATAACACCAATTGAGGAAGAGACTTGTTCTGTATTCTCACCTAGGGTGGTTCCAATATTTTCAGCAACCGCACTTTTGACGACCGCTTCACTCACTTGGCTACTTACTTGTTGTGCTAGCTCCATTGCTTGGTGAGTTTGTTGTTGAACATCTAATGATGACCGTCGAATATCATTTATAGCATTAGACAGGCTCTCATTCTGCTTACTGTAACGGGAAACAGTAGATACATTCCGTCCAATTTGCACATCAAGTTCTTGTCTGGCGTCGTTCAAAGCAACATTAGAACTAGAGATTTTTTTAAATAAAGCCTGCAAATTATCTATAAAACCATTCACTGAGTTGGAGATATGACCTATTTCATCTTGACGATTAAGATTAATGCGTTGAGTTAAGTCTGCATCGCGTCCTGCTAAGCTTTCAACTAAATTCTTTAACTTAGGTAACGGGCTTAGTTGAAAATTTAGAATCCACAGACTAATAACCAGCATAATAAAAGCGCAAAATGACATATACTTTGTAATATCTTTATTTATATTATCGATAATTCCTTTGATATATTCGTAGTCAATATACGAGCGTAAATACCAATTTGACCCCGCTACATTAACAACGTCCGTTTGTTTCAAATCTAAGTTTAGACGTCCTGTTGAATAAATAGAGTTTTCATTTTCGTCTAGTAACTCAAAGTGCACACCTGGGACACTATAACGCTGTATTAGCTCTCCAATTAAGCTCAAATTGATAGTAAAGAAATCTACAACACTATGTTTCTTTTTAGAAATGATTACTTTTTCCTGACCACTTTCCGAAAAAACTTGTGTTATTTTTATACCTTCATGATGGTCTCGAGCCAAATCAATATAGTATTGAGATTGCCCTTTATCTAAGCTGCCTTTATCACTCAAAGCTGTCTTATTAACAAGCTTCACAACTTGCTCATAACCCAGTTTCTGTTTTGTGTCACGAATACCAATTATTCCAAAATCTAAACTTTCAATTACCGATATATCGCGTTCAATGGATTTTTTAATTTCGCTGCTAATTAACCCTACATTACTAATCATACGACTGTTGTATGAATTATTGATGTAGTCACCAATAATATACTTAACACTAAAGTAAGCAGTCACAATAGTAATGATTAAAGATATTCCAAATAAGATTATAATTTTATTCTTTAACGACAGTGCTTTCATACATAGTCCGTGAAAAAAGCTCTTGAAGTGGAAATATGTACATATTTTCCGCCCCCTCCGGCTGAATACGACCCACTTCAAGAGCAAATGACAAAAGATTTCCATGTGATAGGTAAAATGGAACTAAGCTGGCCTATCTAAGGTAGAAGTTGATTACCACCAAGCTTCTATTTGCACACCGTAGTTGATCGTGTCATTACTCTTGTTGTTATCAAAAGAGTCGCCTTCGTTATCTTTCAAATACGTTGCAAAAAATCGGATTTCTGGACGAGCGAAGAAAGATTCACCCGCTGAAATTGCGTGTGCGATAGTGAATTTTGTACCACTAAACTTGTCTTCAGAGCCTGAATCCCAAGTTTTTTTCTGATCAAAGTAACCGACCTCTAATATGGTCTTGTTGTATGGTGACCAGTTGTAAGTCGGGCGCGCTACAAATGAGAACAACTCCTCCTTGTCTAACCAGTCACCATGATCTTTTACGTTACCGTAAGTTAGAACATGATTGATTACGACATTTTCGCTTAAATTCAAATCACCGGTGCTGATAAAGCGAAACCCTTTTGCATCGCTGACGTCACCACTCCAGATGTCATACCAGCCTCCTCCTTGTGAGATGGCATTCTGTGCAAGCCCTTTGTCCATGTATTGGAGTACAAACTTGTTGTAACCCAACGCGAAACTCTGGCTAAGTTCAGCAGTTAGCATTAATCCGTTATCGAAGTTTTCAGCATGGCTTTCTTGCTCATCCGTCGGGTTAACTATTGCATAGTCGATACCAAATTCAGTCCAAGATCCTTCCCATGGGCTAAAGCCCGCGTAACGTAAATCTAAGAAATATGTATTCAAATCTCCGTAACTCGTTTTGTTGCCTGCATTATCCCACTCGGCTAACTCATTATCAGCTCGAATCACCGCTGCAGAGATCGCACCGGTATCTAACTTTATATTTTCGACACCGACACCGTAACCGGATATATTCCAGTACTTGGTGTCTATAATATGGATATCATGACGTTGATAAAAACGTTTACCAGCCCAAATAACCGCATCAGGAGAAGCAGAGATATAGCCCTTAGCTTGTATGTTTAACTGTTTAATTCCAAAGTTTGCACTGTCATCCTTACTGTTTTCAGATTCCAAATTTCCGTCGGATGACATTTCAAACATACTTTCAAAGTACATTGAGCGACCGTCTGCATTAAATAGCTCTTGACCCAATCCAATTTCCGAATATGTATCAAATTCATTGCCTAAGCGACCCAATTTCGTTTTATTAAACTCATCTCCAGCCTTTGTGCCACCCCCATCAGCACTAGCTCCCAAACCAGCACGAACGTAACCATAGAAGTCGACGGCTGAAGCTTGAGTGGCGAATAAAGAACCTAAAATAGCGACGGTCAATGTTGCTTTTTTCATTTTAATTTCCTTTTGTATGATTTTTTTGGTTATTGGCTGGGTAAATATCGACATATCCTTAATTTAGGCAATACTTACCCGCAAGATTATTATCATCTTGTTTTTTTCAATATTATTATTAATGGTCCGAACAAATGATCGGACCTAATTTTTACTTGATACTTTTAATTACAACGACTTCGTAAGGAGTGAGTGATATATTACTATTAACATCTTTTCCGGTGTTTAAATTTATCCAGTTTCCGTCTGGAACTTTCAAATCTCTCGACTCATTTAAAAAGTTCATAATAAACAAATAACGAGATTTTTCGTCCTCACGGGATGTCACTGATACTCCGTAAGGTACGTTTTCGATTGGCTTACTAATCCCATGTAAGTTAACAAGAGATTTGTAAAATAATTCGTTGAACTCTGTCTCTGTACGTGCAGCGATGTAGTAAGCACAACCTTTACCAAGTTGATTCTTAGTAATCACTGGACAAGCATCAAATAAGTCCTCACGGTAATAAGCCAGAGCTTCTGCCGTCTCTAAATGAATATGCTCCATTAAGTGCTTGGCCTTGAATTCTCCACTGAAACCAAAACCAGAATGCGTTTCCATTTCAAACAGCACGCGCTCATGATCATAGAGTGAATCAATCTCTTCAGCCCAAATACCGAATGTACGGCGTAACGGGCTCCCCTCTCCACCGGGAAAACCTCCCAAGAAGCACAGATCATTCTGGTCAACGATGCCACTCCAATAAGTCGCGACTAACGTCCCACCTTGCTCTACAAATGCTTCCAGGCGCTCCGATACACCCGGCTTTATCAAGTACAGCATTGGCGCAACAATGATCTTGTAAGGAGTAAAATCACATAGTTGCTCTATGATGTCGCAGCTAACACCTTGCTGCCAAAAACCTCGATAATGGTCACACACGGTTTGTTCATAGTGAAGACCTTCATTACGAGGACCTGATGCATCATCCATTGCCCAACGGTTTTCCCAATCAAAAATGATCGCCACTTCCGCTTGCGTGCTCGTTCCCGCTACATCATTGATCTGTTTAAGATACTCACCAACGGCCGTCACTTCACGACCAGTGCGAGTATGTGCATGACCAACGTGATCAATCACCGCGCCATGAAACTTCTCTACAGAACCGCGGCTTTTTCGCCACTGAAAGTACTGGACAGAGTCAGAACCATGAGCCACTGCTTGCAATGATGAAAGTAAGTGAACACCATCTTTTTTGAGCTTAGTAATTGGCTGCCAGTTGGTTTGGCTGGGAGTTGATTCCATGAGTAAAAACGGTTGGTTTTTCAGTGTACGCATCAAGTCATGGTACATCCCGGTATAGCAAGCGAGTGCAACTTCGTCGCTATCACGGTGCCAAAGCGGATAACTGTCCCAAGACACAACATCAATTGATTTTGCCAGCTCCCAATAGTTGTAGTCGTAAAAATATTCCATGAAATTAGCCGTCGTAGGCAGATCTGGATTAATAGACTTGAGCGGTGCAATCTCGTGTTCACAGAAGTTCAAAACACGATCAGTACAGAATCGCTTCCAATCCAACTTAAGCGCGTGAACAGAGTTCTCACCAATCGGAGATGGCGATTCGATTTGCTCCCAACTGGTGTAAGTGTGACTCCAAAACGCACTCCACCACAGTTTATTTAAGTTATCCAGAGAGCCATACTTGTCTTGCAACCATAAGCGGAATGCGTCTTGACAGTAGTTACAGTGGCAGTCACCGCCATATTCATTCGAAACGTGCCAGCCTATCACCGCAGGATGTTGACTGTAACGTTCAGCCAGTTTTGCGTTCATGATAGCTACTTTCTCTCGATAGTTAGGAGAGCTGTAACAATGGTTATGACGCTCTCCGTGTAGCTGTTTAACTCGAGAGCTGTTAACTCGTAAAACGTCCGGATATCTTTGCGACAACCAAGCAGGGCGCGCACCGCTTGGCGTTGCCAGAAATACAGAAATATCATTGACTGCTAAGTTATCAAGTACACTATCGAGCCATTCAAACTGAAACTCACCTTCAACAGGCTCAAGAGCAGACCAACTGAAGATACCGACAGACATAACGTTGCAATTCGTCTGCTTCATCAATTCGATATCTTTCGCTAAAATATCTGGTTTATCTAACCATTGCTCAGGGTTGTAATCTGCGCCATGGAGTAAGCCTTTTATCTTGGGAATGATGTGTTTTTTGTTGTTCATTATTGACCTTTAAATACTTTCAATGACGGTAGAGCGTTGCCTTCAAAATCAAACAATGCTTGGTTTTCCCATGAGTTGCCCATATCCCACTTATCCCCGCTATAGTCCATACCAGCGCCCGTTGACCAAGTAGCTCCATCGATTGGCAACCATGCAGGCTCCCAATAATAAATTCCTAAACCTTGCTCGTTAGGTAACTCATTCAGCAACATCATCATGTCGGACAGATATTGTGCTTGCCCCTCGATTGACACACTGTAC
Organism: Vibrio pelagius; assembly: GCF_024347575.1. NCBI lineage: Bacteria > Pseudomonadati > Pseudomonadota > Gammaproteobacteria > Vibrionales > Vibrionaceae > Vibrio > Vibrio pelagius. Next base: position 301,519 of record NZ_AP025505.1, on the reverse strand, counting down.
CCCTCAATCGGACCGGCCTCGGAGTAACTATTAGCTAATGAATCGCCGTTATCAGTGGTAAATGGGAAAGACGTTTCGACCAAGACGATAGGCTTGTTGTAACGACTAATGACGTCATTCATGTTGGCCTTTACTTTGTCAATTGGACCATGCCACCACGGGTAATAAGACATACCAATCACATCAAAATCGACACCACGTTGGGTGATTTCATCAAACCACCAACGGAAGAGCCCGTTGTCACCTGCTTCTGCGAGGTGCAACATAATTTGAATGTCTTTACCACTGTCGTTGTCGTGTACCGCTTGGATGCCACTTTTTAAAAGGAGTGATAGACGGTCGAATTCCTTACCATCTTGACCCCAACTTTTACCTTCAGGCCAAAGCATGCCACCATTCAGTTCGTTACCAACTTGCACCATATCAGGCACGACACCTGCAGCTTGGTGTGCTTTCATCACTTGTGTCGTGTAGTCGTAAACTTTCTGTGTGAGGTTCTCAAACGTAAGTTGATCCCACTCTTTCGGTTTTTGTTGCTTTTTAGGGTCCGCCCAAAAGTCGCTGTAATGGATATCCAATAGGAATGACATATCGTTTTCTTGTGCGCGTTTACCAAGCTCTATAGAACGCTCTAACGTGTTATTGCCGCCACCAAATACTTCACCTGTAGCAGACGCTGGATCGACCCACAAACGAGCGCGGATAGAGTTAACACCATTATTTTTTAGTATTTTAATCAGATCTTCTTCATTTCCATCTTGATAATACTTTCCACCTAATTTTTCTATTTCAGGCAACATGGAAATATCCATACCTCGAATAAAGTCAGATCTCAAATTTGGTGCAGTTATAACAAGCTTATCCGAGTCAGTATCAGAGTTAGTGCTACTGTTATTTGAAGAATTTACTGATTGACAGCCAGCCAAAGCCACTGCCGCACTAATAAGTGCAACCTTAAATTTATTATTCATGTCTTTCTCTCTAGTATTAGCCTTTTGTACTACCTGCTGTTAAACCGGATACAAAGTATTTTTGCAATGATAGATAAAGAAGTGCTACAGGTATTGAAATGAGCACAGCACCTGCTGCATATGTGGTATAACTTGCTCCCATCTTTTCCACGACTAAATTATATAAACCGATAGGTAACGTATAATTTTCAGGCGTTCTTAAAATGGTTGTTGCTAGAATAAAATCACCAAGTGGTCCCGTGAAAGAGAATAATGCAACTACTGCAATGATTGGTTTTGAAATAGGTAATATAATCTCCAGGAATATGCGAATATTACTCGCACCGTCCATCTTTGCTGACTCATCCAGATCTTTTGGTATCGCGTCCAAGTAGCCTTTCATTAAATATGTATTCATCGGAATCATACCGCCAACATAAACCAGTACTAATGCGAGATGGCTATTAATCAACCCCAACATCTGTGCCAGAACAAATATCGCAATTAGAGCGGAAAATTGCGGAATCATCTGCAAGAGAAGAAACAGCATTAGACCATTTTTTCTGCCT